>JANJUH010000485.1 GCA_024710675.1 Lysobacterales bacterium | reverse complement strand
ACGCGCACGCCCGTGCCGTGCTCCATCGCGACCTAAAGCCGGCCAACATCCTGGTCGACGACCAGGGCCAGCTGAAGTTGCTCGATTTCGGCGTGGCCACATTACTGGACGTTACCGACAGTGACCCAGCGCTGACCTCGGCGCGCTTCTTCACACCACGCTATGCCGCACCCGAGCAACTCGCGGGCGAAGTCGCCACCACGGCCACCGACATCTACGCGCTCGCGGTGGTGATCTACGAGTTGCTCAGCGGCCGCCATCCGCACGATCCGGATGGCGAGGGCGCGCAAGGGACCCTGCAGCAGCGGATCATGAGCTGCGAGGCGATGCCCCTGCGCCGGGCCATCGCGATCTCCGGACGGCAGGCCGCGCTGGCCGCCCATCGGATGCGCGATCTCGAAGCCGTGCTGGCGCACGCTCTGCAAACGGATCCACAGGCGCGCTATCCCGCCATGGAGGCTTTCGCCGACGAACTGCAACGCGTGCTCGACGATCGCCCGGTACAGACGCGGGTCGCGGGCGCGCTCGAGCGCCCGTGGCGCTGGGCGCGCCGCCACCGCCTGGCGGCCGGCATGGCCCTGCTCGCGCTGGCGAGCCTGCTGACGGGCTCCGGCGTCGCTCTCTGGCAAGGCATGGAAGCACGCCAGCAACGCGACGCCGCCCTGCTCGAGGCGGCACGCGCGGAGCGCCTGGGCACCTTCCTCGCCGACATCTTCAGGGCAACCAATCCGGCGAGTTCGCGGGGTGCCGAGGTCAGTGCCCGTGAACTCCTCGACCGGGGTCGCGAGCGCATCGCCAACGAGTTGGGCGACGATCCCTTGTTGCGGGCGCGCCTGCAGTCGGTGATGGCCGACACCTACCGCAGCCTTGGGCTTTACGACGAGGCCGAGGCGATGTTGGTCGAGGCCCTGGCCAGCAGCGATCTGGGTGTACGTCGGGCGATGCTGCTCTCGGACCTCGGTTGGGTGCATGCCTTCCAGGGTCGCCACGAGGACAGCGCTGGCAGACTGCGCGAGAGCATCGCCCTGTTGCGGCAGGACTCCAGCCATGACGCCCGCGACGCTTTGATCGTTGCCTTGCAGCGGCTGGCCACGCCGCTGATCAACCTCGGCCAGAGCGATGCCGCTGAGGCCGCTGCCAGCGAGGCGCTGGCACTCGATGCCACCTTGCCGTCCCCTGATCTCTCGCGACAGGCCAGCCTGCAAGGCCTTCTGGGCTCGGTGGCCTACAACCGCGGCGACCTTGCCGGTGCCCGCGCCCGCTACGAGATGGCACTCGAGACCCAGAAGCGTCTGCATGGCGCGGGCCATACCGCGGTGGCCGTGGGCCTGGGGAACCTCGCAACCATTGCCTTCCGCCAGGGAGACCTCACGGGGGCAATCCGGCTCTACCGCGAAGCGATCGCAATGCAGCGCGCTTTTTTCGGGGTCGACAATGTTCAGGTCGCGGCACCGATGGCGAACATGGGTCTGGCCCTACGGCGCCTCGGTCGTGGGACAGAAGCCCTCGCGGCGCTGCGCGAGGCTGCAACCATTCATGCCTCCTGGAGTGGCGATGCCCACCCGATGACTTTGCAGGTCCGTCTCGACACCCTGGAGCTGGCACTGTTGCTGGGCATCGATGCCGAACCCGAACTCACGGCGCTGGCCCCCGCCGAGGCCAACAAGAGCAGCAGCGAGCTACTGAACTGTCGCCGCGAGTTCCTGTTGGCCCAGGCGAGGGGTGGAAGCGATCGCGGCACGCTGGTCGCCGGCCAGGCCTGCCTCGAGCGCCTCGAGGCGCCCGCCGCAGTCAGGGCCCATGCGGCACTGGGGCTCGCTCGGGCCGCACCGACGCCGGAACGCCTCGAGGCTGCGCGTGCGCGCGTTCAGGCCTTGCAGCCACGGGACGCCCTGCTGGACGCGGCCCTGGAAGCACTCGGCGGCCTGCCCTAGCCTGCCGTCTCACCCCCGCATACAGCAGAACCGTGGCGCCAGGGCGCTCAAGAGTCAAAGCCGTCGGCGAACAGTTCCGATGGTATCGGCACCACGACCTGCGGCAGCAAGCCCAGTCCGAAATCCACTTGCACGCAGCTCGATGTACTCGCGCATGAGAAGTTGATCCAGCCCAGGTTCTCCGACCACGCCAGTCCATCGACGCGACCGGTCAGCAGGTCCACCTCCAGCCCGTAATGGGTGTCCGTGCAACTGCCCGTGCTCACGCAGTGCGCCACGATCCAGCCGGCGTTCTCCGACCACAGGTACCCAGTCAATCGAAGGCGACCGGGCTGCTGCGGCAGCTCTTCCAGGCGCAAGCCGTAAGGCGCCTCCGCGCAACTGCCGGTATTCAGGCAATGCGCGCTGACCCAGCCTGCATTGGCGGCGTACAGCCAGCCGCTGACGACGCCGTTGTTCGCGTGCAGGCCGGGTCCGCCGGCACCCAGCGGGCGGCCGTCGATCCAGCCGCCGTTCTCCGACCAGACCCAGCGGCGATCGGGCTGGACCGTCTCCGCCCAGGCTGGTGCCACACTGAGCAAGGCGAGCAGCACGAATCCGAGCTGGCGCCTCATAGCGGAATCTCGGAATCGAACACCGCGCAACCAAAGCGATTGGTTACCGAATTGAACTTGGCGATCGACTGCGTGACGAGACCCGTGCCCTGGGTGCAGTTGAATCCGACGGCATTGGAGTCGGACATCGAGCGCGAGGCGGAGGAACCGCTGCCCAGCACGATGCCAGAGCCCCCGTTGCCGGTCGCGCGCACGCCGGTGATCAGCACCTTCAGCCCGCCGACACCCGTGGAACCATTGTTGGAGAACTCGCCTCCCGACACGCGCATCGCGCTGCAACTGGCACCGGCCTGGGCGTTGTGGACCGCGTTCACCTCGATCAGCGCGATCGGCCCACCATTGGGGCAGTTGATGCCATCACCATCGGCACCGCGCACGGTGCCATTGCGCACGGTGACATGCGCACCTTCGATGCGGATGCCATCGCCATCCATCACCTCCTGGTTGCCGCGCACGGTGTAGCCGTTCAGATCCAGCGTCACGTGGCTGGCGGTGATGCGGATCGCCGGTTGATCGGGGATCGCCACCACATCCTCGGTGAGGTAGTACGAGCCCGGCTGGTCGATGACCAGCGGAGCCACCACCTGACTGCTCGGCCGCAGTACTTCGCGCGGCTCGATGTCCGTCAACGTCTTGAACGTGGGTCCGGGAGGCCCGGGCGGCGTCAGCGATCCTGCAGCCGCGGGGCCAGCCAGCAAGGACAACGCGGCAAGCAGGCACAGGGGGCGCAAGCCATTCAGTCGCACGGAAGGCAGGTCGATCATTCGCATCGCAAGGCTCCACAGCTGGGTGTGGCTGGGGCTTACGGGATCTGGGGGCCAACCGGATCACGCGGCGATTGCGGATGGGGCTGGCTCAGGGAGCAGCCTCCACCTCCGCTGGCAGGCTCACCGGATCGACCGGCGCCAGCAAACCCGCGCCGGCAACCGTCAGCAGCGTCGATAGCGCGAACAGGGCAACCGCCTGCAAGACGGCCAGTTGTGCCTGGGGCCAGCCCCGCGAGCGGATCAGGTACCAGGGCACGCCGACTGCAGCAATCAGGATGATGGCGGCCGTCATGCCCGGCGTGCGCTGGAAGCCGCGCTGCTCGCTGTCGAGCCGGTACCAGAGCCAGATCAGGCCGGCGAGCGTCACCACCCAGAACATCTCCAGCGGCGTCAACGCAGGATCCGGACTCGCGGCTCCGCCGGACAGGAAACTGCCGACACAGAAGGCCAGCAGCGCATGGTTTTTCGCGCGCTGCAGCCGAGAATGCTCGGAACGCACCGCCAACGCCGCCTGATCACCGCTCCACGCCGCCCGCCGACCACCAGGCAAGCGCGCGGCAATCCGGTTCTCATCCACCCCACAGCGCCGCAACAAGTCCTCGAAGTAGCCACGCTCCTCGAGCTCGCGATTGTCCGGCGCCGCCACGCAGATCAGCATCCGCGCCAGGATCATCCGGCGATCGTCCGGCAGCGCCTCACCGCCGTTGGCATCCACCCACGCCCACAGGCGATCGGCAATGGCATCGAGATCGGCGGGCTCACCCTCCAGCCAGAAGGCGCGCAAGGCCGGCAACTCGGCCTCGCCCAGCTCGAACTCGGGCCAGGACAGGGCATCGATCCAGCCCAGCATGTAACGCGCGTAGTCCTGGTCTGCAGGCGTCGGGGTCATCAGCGGGCACGGTCATCTCAGGAGGGAGCCGCATGATGCCCGCCGGGGTCCGCGGGGAACAGTGAAGGGCGGTGATTGCAGAACTCGCCCTGCGCGCCAGCACTCATTGCAAAGGCCGAGCGTAGGGTGCCGGTGAGCGCAGCGAACCGCACCGGCAGCGACGCGGGAAGGCCACGCCGGTGCAGTTTGCAGGGAGAACCACACCGCAAGCGCCATCACGCCGCGCACGAGCCGGGCGTAGGGTGCCGGTGACCAAAGTGATCCGCACCGACGACAACGCGGCACCACCGTGATCGAACCCGAAGCCCACACTCCCTCCATAGCCCGGACAAGCGCGCAGCGCGCATCCGGGACCTTTCGCCCGCAAAGGCCCCGGATGCACGGCCTGAGGGCCGCGCATCCGGGCTACAGACTGCGCCCTCCGCACCCTGCTCCCCCTACCCCATCAATCCCAGCGCCTTCACGCGCTTGATCTCGTCGCGCACGCGGGCGGCTTCTTCGAATTCGAGGTTCTGGGCGTGCTGGAACATCTGTTCCTCGAGCTTCCTGAGCTTGGCGCCGAGTTGTTCGGGTGAGAGTGCGGCGTAGTCGATGCGGGGTTCGGCCACCGCAGCGGCTGGGCGCTGGCCTGGGCGCTCTGGCCGCCCGGGCCGGCCCGGACGCCCCCTGGCCGAGGCTTCGCCGGCTTCGCGCGCGCCTTCCATGACGTCGGCGACTTTCTTGACGATGGTGGCCGGGACGATGCCGTGCTCGGCGTTGTACTCGATCTGGCGCTGGCGGCGGCGTGCGGTTTCGTCGAGCGCGCGGCGCATCGAGTCGGTGATGGTGTCGGCGTAGAGGATCGCCTTGCCGCGGACGTTGCGCGCAGCGCGGCCGATGGTCTGGACCAGCGAGCGGGTGGCGCGCAGGAAGCCTTCCTTGTCGGCATCGAGGATCGCCACCAGCGAGACCTCGGGCATGTCCAGGCCCTCGCGCAGCAGGTTGATGCCGATCAGCACGTCGAAGACGCCGAGGCGCAGGTCGCGGATGATCTCGACGCGCTCGACGGTCTCGATGTCCGAGTGCAGGTAGCGCACGCGGATGCCGTGCTCGACCAGGTATTCGGTGAGGTTCTCGGCCATGCGCTTGGTCAGGGTCGTGACCAGCACGCGGTCGCCCATCGCGGTGCGTTCGCGGATCTCGCCGAGCAGGTCGTCGACCTGGCTGGCGACCGGGCGGATCTCGGTTTCGGGGTCGATCAGGCCGGTCGGGCGCACCACCTGCTCGACGACCCGGCCGTCGGCCTCGCGCAATTCGTAATCGCCGGGCGTGGCGGAGACGAAGATCATCCGCGGCGCGCGGCGCTCCCATTCCTCGAAGCGCAGCGGCCGGTTGTCGAGTGCCGACGGGAGCCGGAAGCCGAACTCGACCAGCGTCTCCTTGCGCGAGCGGTCGCCCTTGTACATCGCGCCGAGCTGCGGGATGGTCACGTGGCTCTCGTCGACCACCAGCAGCGCATCCGGCGGCAGGTAGTCGAACAGCGTCGGCGGCGCCTCGCCCTCGGCGCGGCCGGTCAGGTGGCGCGAGTAGTTCTCGATGCCCTGGCAGTAGCCGATCTCGGCCATCATCTCGAGGTCGAACTGCGTGCGCTGCTTGAGCCGCTGCGCTTCCAGCAGCTTGCCGTCGCGGTGCAGCACCTCGAGGCGCTCGGCCAGTTCGGTCTTGATCGTGTCCACCGCCTCGAGCACGGTGCGGCGACTGGTCACGTAGTGCGACTTGGGATACACGGTGAAGCGCGGCAGCCGGCGCAGCACCTCGCCGGTCAGCGGGTCGAACAGCGCGAGGTTCTCGATCTCGCCGTCGAACAGCTCGATGCGCAGCGCCTCGCGTTCGCTCTCGGCCGGATGCACGTCGATGACCTCGCCACGGACGCGATAGGTGCCGCGCCGCAGTTCGTAGTCGCCGCGCGTGTACTGCAGCTCGGTGAGGCGGCGGATCAGCTCGCGGTCGGCGATGCGGTCGCCGCGCACGAGGTGCAGCACCATGTTGAAGTATTCGTTGGGATCACCGAGGCCGTAGATCGCCGAGACCGTGGCCACGATCAGCGCATCGCGACGCTCCAGCAGCGCCTTGGTGGCGCTGAGGCGCATCTGCTCGATGTGCTCGTTGATGTTGGCGTCCTTCTCGATGTAGGTGTCGCTGGCCGGGACGTAGGCTTCGGGCTGGTAGTAGTCGTAGTAGGAGACGAAGTACTCGACGGCGTTGTCGGGGAAGAATTCCTTGAACTCGCCGTAGAGCTGCGCCGCCAGGGTCTTGTTCGGCGCCAGCACCAGGGTCGGCTTCTGCACCGCCTGCACGACGTTGGCGATGGTGTAGGTCTTGCCCGAACCGGTCACGCCGAGCAGCACCTGGCGTGCGAG
>JANJUH010000461.1 GCA_024710675.1 Lysobacterales bacterium | reverse complement strand
GCCTGCGCCCGCGCGCGGCGCCCCCCCCGCGTCAACCTGGGCCTGGCCAGCCAGGAGCTGGCCAACAACCAGCTCGCGGCCTACGAATACCTGATCCAGACCGATGCGGCCGTCAACACCGGAAACTCCGGCGGCGCGCTGGTCAATCCCGAGGGTGAACTGGTGGGCGTCAACACCGCCATGTTCGGACGCGGCCGCGGCGCCGAGGGCATCAGCTTCGCGATTCCGGTGGAAACCGCGCGGCTGGTGCTCGAGGACATCATCCGCCAGGGCTATGTGACACGCGGCTGGCTGGGCGTCGCCGTCGCGCCCGTGCAGGTGGAAAACGCGAATACCGGCGAACGCCGCGTCGGCCTGCAGGTGCAGGCGCTGGCGCGCGGCGGGCCCGCCGAGACCGCTGGCATGCAACTGGGCGACATCCTGATGCGCATCGACGACACCATGCTGATCTCCCTGGCCCAGTTCCGCCGGACGGAGGCCGCCATGCCACCCGATTCACGCGTGCGCATCGAGGCCATCCGCGCCGGCTTGCCCTTCATTGTCGACATGGGCGTCGCCCAGGCGCCGCGGACGCAGCCCTGAGCGGGACCCGGAACGAGCATCGGTCCGCAAAGGACGCAAGGATCGCGAAGACAGCAGATCCAGGGAAGCCGCGGTGTCCCGTCTTTGCGGAGGGCTCTCAATGCCCGTCATCCCGGCGCAGGCCGGGATCCAGAGAGGCCTTGCTGCAGACCCTCCGGAAGCACTGGATTCCGGCCTTCGCCGGAATGACGACGACTGGGTGTGCTGCTTCGTGACCATGCGACGAGTGTCCGGATGAATCCGGCCCCACCTCTGGCAACAGGGCGACGACAGGACCCTTGCGGGTCGGGATTCATCCCGACGCTCTTGCTGTAGGGGCAGCAGCGCACCATCAAGCGGCGGCGCCACCCCGTCCGAACAGCCGCTTGCCGCCGGCGATCACCGCGACCACCAGCACGCCCGCCAGCAGGCCGACCAGGCCTTCGACGAGCATGCCCACCAGCAACTGCGCCAAGGCGCCCGCGGCCACCACGGCCGCCGTTGCCCCCTCGAGCAGGTGGTGCAGCACCGGCACGCCGTGCACGACGATCGCGCCGCCGACCAGGAACATCGCTGCGGTGCCCGCGATCGACAGGAACTTCATGAAACGCGGCGCGAACACGAGGATCCACTCGCCCAGCTTGCGCCGTGCCCCTTCACCCTGTTGTGCCAGGTGCAGCCCGAGATCGTCGAGCTTGACGATGCCAGCCACCAGGCCATAGACGCCCACGGTCATCGCCACCGCCACCGCCGCCAGTACCGCGAACTGCATGCCGAGCGACTGCGCCGACACCGTGCCCAGCGAGATCACGATGATCTCCGCCGAGAGGATGAAGTCGGTGCGGATCGCACCCTTGATCTTGCCCTTCTCGTAGGCGACGAGATCGAGGTTCGGATCGGCCAGCGCCTCGACCAGTTGCTTGTGGTGCTGCGCATCCTCGGCCTTGCTGTGCAGCACCCGATGCAGCACCTTCTCGGCGCCCTCGAAACACAGGAACAGGCCGCCGACCATCAGCAGGGGCAGCACCGCCCAAGGCGCCACCGCACTGATCAGCAGGGCGGCCGGCACCAGGATCAGCTTGTTGATGGCCGAACCCTTGGCCACCGCCCACACCACCGGCAGTTCGCGATCGGCCTTGACGCCGGCGACCTGCTGCGCATTCAGCGCCAGGTCGTCACCGAGCACGCCGGCGGTCTTCTTCATCGCCACCTTGGACAGGATGGCGACGTCGTCGAGCACCGTGGCGATGTCGTCGAGCAACGCGAACAGGCTGGAACCGGCCATCGGGGGCACTCGTCACTGGGGCGCAGGCCTGCGCGGGCTTTTGGCATGACTGGTGCCGGCGAAGGGAATTGAACCCCCAACCGCCTGATTACAAATCAGGTGCTCTACCAATTGAGCTACGCCGGCATCGGCTGACATTCTAGCGGCCGAAGTGGCGGCCGTGTGTTCGAGTTGCCGGCTGTGCTCAGGCCGGCCAGTGGATCAGGAAGCGCTGTGCCAGCTCTTCGGGCGGAACAGCCGGGCTGACCAGGAAGCCCTGGAACTGGTCGCAGCCACGTTCGCGCAGGAAGGCGAGTTGCTCTTCGGTCTCGACGCCCTCGGCGAGCACCTCGAGGTGGAGCTGGTGACCCAGCGCAATGATGGCCGCGGCGATCTCGGCACCGCCCTGGTGGCGCGGAATGTCGGCCACGAAGCTGCGGTCGATCTTCAGCGTGTCGAGCGGCAGGCGCTTCAAGTGCGCCAGCGAGGAGTAGCCGGTGCCGAAATCGTCGATCGACACGCGCACGCCCAGCGCGCGCAGCGTGTGCAGGGTGCCGATCACCAGCGAGGCCTTTTCCATCAGCATCGATTCGGTGATCTCGAGTTCGAGCGCGTCGGGGTCGAGACCGCTGTCGGCGAGGATGCGCATCACCCGGTCGCCGAACTCGGGCTGGTGCAACTGGCGCTGCGAGAGATTGACCGCGAGCCTGAGGTTGCCCGCACCCATCCGACGCCAGCGCTGGACCTGGCGACAAGCGGTCTCGAGCACCCAGTCTCCGAGCGGGCCGATGAGTCCGGTGTCCTCGGCCAGTCCGATGAAGCGTCCCGGCAGGACCTGGCTTTCGCCCGGTGGCTGCCAGCGCAGCAGCGCCTCCACGGCCTCGATGCCGCCATCGTCGCAACGCAGGATCGGCTGGTAGTGGACCAGGAACTCGCCGCGTTTGAGGCCCTGGCGCAAGCGCGACTCCAGCTCGAGCCGCTCGCTGGCGGCGTCGACCAGGCTCGCGGTGAAGAAGTGGAAGGTGTTCCGGCCCAGTTCCTTGGCGCGGAACAGCGCGGCGTCCGCCGAGCGCACGAGATCGCCGGCGTTGAGGCCATCCTCGGGATACAGGCTGATGCCGATGCTGGCGGCGACGAACATCTCCTGCCCCGGGTTGAGCTCGAAGGGCGCGCGCAGGCTTTCCAGCACGGTGTGGGCGAGCACTTCGGCATCGCGTACGCCCTGCACGTCCTCGGTGATCAGCAGGAACTCGTCGCCACCGAGCCTGGCCACAGTGGAGGTGCCGGCGATGGCACCACGCAGGCGATCACCGATGGCCCGCAGGAGTTCGTCGCCGATCTCGTGGCCGAGGCTGTCGTTGATGGTCTTGAAGTGATCGATGTCGACCATCAGCAGGGCCAGCCGGCGGTCTTCGTACTCGCAGCGCTCGACCGCGTGCTCGAGGCGCGACTGCGCGAGCAGCCGGTTCGGCAATCCGGTCAGTGGATCGTAGTGCGCAAGGCGGGCCAGCTCGGCTTCTGTCTGCTTCAGCCGCGACACGTCGGTGACCACGCCGACGTAATGGCGCACACGCCCGGCCTCGTCGCGCACCGCACTGATCGTCAGCCACTCGGGATAGACCTCGCCGTTCTTGCGCCGGCTCCAGATCTCGCCCTGCCAGTGCCCTTCCCGGACCAGCGCTTCCCACATCGCGGCATAGAAGCGGTCGTCGTGGCGTCCTGACTGCAGGATGCGCGGGTTCTGGCCCAACAGTTCGGCTTCCGCGTAACCGGTGATTTCGCAATAGGCACGGTTGACCGCAATGATTCCCGCATCGAGGCCGGTGACGACAACACCGTCGCGCGTGCTGTCGATCACCGCCGCCGACAGTCGCAAGCGCTCCTCGGCCTGTTTGCGGGTGTCGATGTCGAGGACGATGCCGACCATGCCGATCTCACGCCCACCCTCGTAACAGCGCGGTTTGCCGATGGACTGCATCCAGCGCACCGAGCCGTCCGGCCGCTCGACCCGGTACTCGATCGTGAACGCGCGTTGCGCCTGGCGAGCAGCCTCCACTTCCCGGGCGATCCAGTCGCGATCATCGGCGTGGACACTGGCCAACCAGGCCTCGAAACTGGGCTCGGTCTCAGCCGGATCGAGCCCGAGCATCTGGAAGTGGCGATCGGACCACACACTGGGCCTGCCCGGACGCCATTCCCAGCTTCCGGCCTCGGCGGCGTCGAGGGCGAGGCGCTGACGTTCCTCGCCCAGACGCAAGGCCTCGACCATGCGGTCCTGCTCGATGGCCGCCGCCAGGGCCGCGGCGGTCAGGCGCAACACGCGCTCGTCGGCGTTGCTCCAGGCGCGTTCCGTGCGTACCGCGTCGAATCCGAGGAAACCCCACAGGCGACCGCGCAGGTTGACAGGCACCACCAGCAGCGAGCGGATGTCCTGGGCCTCGAGCAGCGCCCGTTCCATCGGCGGCATGTCGGCGACCCGGCTGCGGACGGCTGAATCCGCATGCAACAGGCCCAGCCAGCGCGGGTAGATGTGGCTGAACGGAATGCCCTGCAGATCCGGATTGTCGATCTGCGGCGAGATGCCCTCGGCGCACCATTCGTAGCGTTGGCTGGCCAGCGTGGCGCCCGCCTCGCTGTCCTCATGGAACTCGAACAGGTAGGCACGGTCGGCCGCCATGCCCTGGCCGATCCGCGCCAGGCCGGCGTCGACCAGCGCGTCGAGTGAGCCCGAATCGAGCAGCGAGGGGATGGTTCCCGCCGCCACTTCGAGGGCGAGTTCGGAAAGCTTGCGCTCGGTGACGTCGACCAGCACGCCATTGAAGCTCAGCACCTGGCCGTCGGTGCCGCGCTCGACCCAGGTGTGATCCTCGACCCAGCGCCAGCCACCTTCGCCATCGCGCAGTCGGTACTCCTGGCGGAAGTAGGGATCCCACTGCTGGCTGTGGCGCTCGACTTCGGCCGCCACCCGCGCCAGGTCGCAGGGATGCACGAGTTGGGCGAACGGCGGCTCCCCGCGCATCAGGCGTGCCGGATCCAGGCCCCAGCGGCGCACGTTGTCCGACACGAAGTCCACCGGCCAGCCCGGCGCATTGCGCCAGCGGAAGGCCACGGCATCGGTACGCAGCAGGATCTCGCCGATGCGCTCGTGCGCGCCGACGCCCTGCCCCGGTCGGGGTGCTCCAGAAGACATCGTCGATCGGGCCTCGGCTATCGGGCTTAAGGGTACCGACGCAATCTAGACAATTCGGGCGGAGCGATAAACCCGACCATGGCCCCACAGCGTCAAATCATGCCGACAGCCGTCGCGATCAGCCCAGGGCGAGCACCTGCTTGCCGACGTTGCCACCGCTCAGCACGCGGCGCAGGGCTTCAGGGAAGCGGGCGATGCCCTCGAGCACATCGATCTTGCCCTTCAGCCGACCGCTGGCGACCAATGGCGCCATCGCCGCGATCGCCTCCTCGGCGCGCTGCAGGTAGTCGATGACGACGAAGCCTTCCATCCGGGCGCGCGCCGAGATCAGTGCCAGGTGGTTGACGATGCCCTTGGGTGCGCTGGTGGCGTTGTACTGGGATATGCCGCCGCAGACCACCACGCGGGCATGCATGCGCAGGCGCTTGAGCACCGCGTCGAGGATGTCGCCGCCGACATTGTCGAAATAGACGTCGATGCCCTCCGGGCAGGCTGTCGACAAGGCCCTGCCGACCTCGCCTGCCTTGTAGTCGACCGCGGCATCGGCACCGAACTCTTCGATCAGTTGCGCGCACTTGGCCGGCCCGCCGGCAATGCCGACCACCCGGCAGCCCCAGGCCTTGGCCAGTTGCACGACCGTGGAACCCACCGCGCCAGCCGCCGCCGACACCACCACGGTCTCGCCGGCCTTGGGCTGGCCGATCTCCTTCAGGCCGAAGTAAGCGGTCAGGCCGGTGGCGCCGAAAAGGTGGAGGATGCGTGCCGGATCCGGCGCCTCGCCGCTGCCCACCGGGCGCAGTCCGCGGCCGTCGGTGTACAGCATTTCGGTGATCCCGGTCATGCCGGACAGCCAGGTGCCGACCGGCAGGCGCGCGTTGCGCGACTCCACGACCTGGCCGTAACCGGCGGCGCGCATGACCTCTCCCAACGCCACCGGCGGCCAATAGGACTTCTGCTCGGTCATCCAGATCCGCATTGCCGGGTCGATCGACACATGACTGACCCGCACCCGCGCCTCGCCCTCGGCCAACTCGCGCACCGGCACCGGGCGCAGCTCGAAATCGCTGTCCTTGGGCTCGCCGGCCGGACGGGCAATGAGGTGCAGCGCTTGCGGGCTGGATGCGGTCATGCGGGACTCCGGTCGGGGATCAATGGCCGTGATGGATGGGCCGGGAGGCGACGAGGATGCCGTCGGCGTCGGCGTAGATCCAGTCGCCCGGCGCGATGCGGCAGCCGGCGAAGTCGAGCACGCGCCCCGTGTGTCCGCCGTGCAGGCCCTTCTCGCTCTTGCGCGGGTGCGCTGCCAGCGCCTTGACGCCCACCGCGCAGGCGGCCAGTTCGGCGACATCGCGCACGCAGCCGTAGACCACGATCCCGGCCCAACCATTGCGCCGCGCCAGTTCGCCGAGCTGGCCGCCGACCAGCGCGCAGCGCAGCGAGCCGCCGCCATCGACGACCAGCACGCGGCCCTCGCCCGCGCTTTCCAGTGTCGCCCGCACCAGCGCGTTGTCTTCGAAGACCTTGAGGGTGACCGCGACGCCGTGGAAGGCCGTGATGCCGCCGAAGTCGCGGAACACGGGTGCCAGCACCCCGGCGTCGGGGTGGGCGTCGGAAAGATCGGTGGTGGCCAGGGACATCGGGATGCTCCGCTGAATCGGGGGACGGACCGGCTTACCGGGGAATGCCTGATTCTGCTAGAAACACGGCTCTAAGGTCCTGACTGGAGCCCGCCCATGTTGCGTACCACCCTTGCACTGATCGCCCTCACCTTCGCCGGCAGCGTGCTGGCCCAGGACGCCAAGCCGCGTGTCAGCCTGAAGACCAACCAGGGCGAAATCATCGTGGAGCTGGATCCGGCGAAGGCGCCGGTCAGCGTCGAGAATTTCCTCGGCTACGTGAAGAGCGGTTTTTACGACGGCACGATCTTCCACCGCGTGATCGACAATTTCATGATCCAGGGCGGCGGCTACACCACCGAACTGAGCCCGAAGGGTCCGCTGCGCCAGGCGATCCAGAACGAGGCCGACAACGGCCTCTCGATCGCGCGCGGCACGCTGGCGATGGCGCGCACGATGGATCCGCACTCGGCGACCGCGCAGTTCTTCATCAATGTCGTCGACAACAAGGCACTCGACCACGTCAGCAAGGCCGATGGCCGCAGCTGGGGTTACGCGGTCTTCGGCAAGGTGGTCTCCGGCATGGAGGTGGTCGACAAGATCAAGGTGCTGCCGACCGCCGCCTTCTCGGCCGAGTTCCAGAACCTGCCGCGCCCCTACGTCGTGCTCGAGAAGGCGACCGTGATCGAGGCAGCGGCCGACGCCAAGCCGGCGGGTTGATCGCTGGCTGATGGACGCGACCTACTTCGCGTCCGATGTGCACCTGGTCGGGGTCGACGACCCCGCCTGGGCGCGCCTGTGCGCCTTCCTCGCGCAGGTCCGCGCGGACGGCGCCGCGCTGTACCTGCTCGGGGACATCTTCGAGGCCTGGCTCGGGGACGATGACGATGATCCACTGGGCGAAGCACTGGCGCAGGAGTTGGCTGGCCTGGCCGCAGCCGGTGTCAGGCTGGCCTTCGCCCACGGCAACCGCGACTTCCTGCTCGGCGAGCGCTACGCCAGGCGAACCGGCCTGCGCCTGATGCCCGAGGTGGAGACGACCACGATCGGCGGCCATCGCGTGGCACTGCTGCACGGCGACACCCTGTGCACCGACGATCTCGCCTACCAGCAGGCACGCCTGCAATTGCGCGACCCGGCCTGGCAGGCGCATTTCCTCGCCCAGCCGCTCAGCGCACGCCGCGCCTTCGCGGCCCAGGCCCGCGCCCAGAGCCGCGCCCACACGGCAATGACCGCGGCCGAGATCATGGACGTCAACCCGGACGCCGTGGCCGCCCTGTTCGCATCCACCCGCGCCAACTGGATCGTCCACGGCCACACCCATCGCCCTGCCGTCCATGCCCATGGCAGCCGCCGCCGCATTGTCCTCGGCGAATGGTCCACGCACCCGTCATGGCTGCGCATCGCCGCCGATGGCAGCGCGGTGCTGGTGCATGGGGGCCTTGAGGTGGCGGTGCGTTGAAAATCCGGACGGGACCCGGGACCCGGGACCCGGTGAAAGCT
>JANJUH010000358.1 GCA_024710675.1 Lysobacterales bacterium | reverse complement strand
GACGAGCACGCCCGCGAAGAGATCCGCTGGCTGCGCCAGCGCCTCGCCGAGCGTCCGCCCGGCGATCCCGCGATCCTGCGCGACGGCCTCTCGATCCTCGCCGACACCGACCTGCGCGCAGAACTCCCCACGCTCGCCTGCCCCAGCCTGTGGATCGCTGGCCGCCGTGACCGCCTGGTTCCCTGGCGCGCACTCGAGCACGCGGCGCAGGCCAGTGGCGGGCAGTTCGTCTGTCTGGACAAGGCCGGTCATGCGCCCTTCCTGAGCCATCCCGAGACCGTTGCCAAGGTGATCCAGGGCGCTTTCGCCGCGTGAGCCACGAAACTGCAACCGTGGCGCAACCCAAGGCGCTGGCTTCGGTTGTAGAGTGCTGCGGCATCCGGGCTGGGGAGCCCGCACAACGGGGCTGGAGATGAACAAGACGATGGCGGTGGCCTTGGGCCTCGGCCTGGCGGTGGCGTCGTGCACCGCTTCGGCTGGATCGTATCTGCGGGTGGTGTCGTGGAACACGCTGCACGCGGGCTGGAGCGGGCAGACCGACTGGACTGGCTACGCCAACCAGCTCTGGCGCCAATACGGCTCCAGCAGCACCTCGCCCAATGGCGTCGATCTCGTGTTCGCGCAGGAAGTGATGTACGCCGAGTCCGCGGCCAGCATCAATGCCGCGCTCGAGGCCGTCAGCGGCGTCGACTGGGATTACCGCGTCACCGCCGCGATCGGCCGCAGCAGCTACAAGGAGCGCTACGCGGTGTTCTTCCGCACCGATCGCGTGCAACTGCTCGAGCAGTATGTCTGGAGCGACACGGGGGACAAGTTCGAGCGCGAGCCGCAGATCGTGCGCGTGCGCCAGAGCGCGACCGGCGCGGACTACACCTTCATCAACTGGCATACGGTCTTCGGCACCACCAGCCAGCGCCAGGCCGAGATCCAGCAGATCGCCAGCGTCTTCTCCTCGATCCAGTCGCGCAGCGCCAGCGACCAGGACGTCATCCTCGTGGGCGACCACAACCGCGATGCCACCTCGCCTTGGTGGGTCAACCTCACCAGCCTGTCGCCGGCCGTGGGCTGGAAGGTCAACGACAAGACCTCGATCAACACCAGCTGCGCCTACGCGAATGCCTACGACCACTTCTGGTACCAGGCCAGCTACGTGAGCGAGTACTCGACTTCGGGGCGCGATTACATCGCCAACATGTGCACCTTCCGCAATGGCCTGTCGGACCACGCGCCGGTCTACATCCAGTTCTATTCCAGCTCCGATACCGATTGAGTGCGATGGCGCCTGATGTGGAGGCCACCCGATGAAGTTCGTCGGGCGCCTCCGCGCTGCAGGCGGGATCGGGCTGGCCGGGCTGCTGCTGGTGTGGTGGCTCTGGCCCGGTGTACAGCCAGGGGATGGCAGCGGTGGTGCCGCTGGACCCTTGGCCGTCGCCCCGGTGTCGCCCGCCATCGAGGGCACGACGGTCGGGCGCGACGCCGGGGTGCCCGCCGCGGCTGACATCCTCGAACCGCCACGTCGCTTCGAGATCCTGCTGCGCCCTGAGGGTGCCGCGCGCGCCCTGACGACGGGCATCCGCCTGGGTCTGGCTTATCCCTCGGGCGAAGAGCGCGCAGCGGCTCTGGACCAGACCGAAGCCGGGACCGCGGCGCCCGCGGATGCCGGCGCGCTGACCGAGGTCGGCGAATGGCTGGATCTCTCCGGCACCGCGCTGCCCGATGGCAGCGTACGCGTCGGCCCGCTCGAACTTCCTGCCGCGCCGTACTACCGCCTGGAGGCGCCATCGAGCGATCCCTTGCGCTGGTACCTCGCACAGTTCGTTGCCGGCGCGATCCCGGCGTCGATCGCGCCGCATGCCGCCGCCGGCCTGCGGATCACGCGACCCACAGCGATCCAGGGGTCGATCGAGCTCAGCCTGCGCCGGCTCGGGGTGGCCGCCGACGAAGCTGACTGGCAGGGCCTGTTGCGCAGCCATGCGCCGGCCCTGATCGAGGCTTATGGCGAGACTCCGCTGCGCATCGAGGCGGCGCAGATGGAACTCGCCCCGCTGCCGGCCGCGCCGCTGGAAGCCATCGTCCGCGTTGGCGCGATCGAGATCGGTCGCAGCACGCATGCGCTGGTGGCCGGGCAGTGGAGCGAACTGGCGATCGATCCGCTGGCGGCGCAGGTCGGCGCCGAGCTGGCCATCGATCTCGATCTCGTTTTCGTGGTCCGAGACAGTGGCGATGCAGTCGTGGATCTGGAAGTGGCCCATGAGGATCCGCGCGGCCGCCGCACGCTGCGCAGCGATCGCGCCGGGCGGGTGCGCCTGGCGGGCATCGACCGGCGCCTGCCGCTCACGCTGGATCTCGCCTTCCCGCCGGCCACGGAGGATCTGCCGGTCTGGCCCGAGACCCGCACGCTGATGCTGCCGGTCGATACGATCGCCGCGGCGGATCCGGATGCCCGCCGCTTCCGTCACCGGATCGAGCTCGACCGCCTCGACTGGCTGATCGTGCGCAGCCGCAGCGTGCGCCTCGGAAACGAGCGTGAGGGTGGGAATCCGTGGCCGGTGCATGTGCTGCAGCGGCGCGAGCAGGGTGGCTGGCTGGACGTTCCGGCCGACCACTTCATTGCCCGATCCGATGGCCTCGCGGTCTCGCTGACAGCACCCGGCGAGTACCGCCTGGCCTCGGCGCTGGCGCCGTGGTCACTGGCGCTGAGCGACGAGGCAGACACCCGCCGCCGTGGCAGTGACGGCCGCCTGACCGTCGACATCGAAGCGCCGGTAGGACGCAGCGTCGAGCTGGAGGTGCTCGGCGCCGGCCAGCCGCTGGCGCGGGCGCCTGTCTACCTGGTCGGCAGCTTGCGCGGCCTGCCGCCCGCCGTGGTCACCGCCGACGAGGCGGGGCGCATCTGGCTCAATGGCGTGACCGCCGAGCGCATCGCGGTCGAAGTGTCAGGCTATGCGCAGCGTGAGGTCACGCTGGATGCGCCGCGACAGGTCGTCGAGCTCCAGGTCGACAACGACTGATCTTGCCGAAGCACTCACGGTGACGCGGGATGACCCGCCCTCGCGCTCGGCTACACTGACGGCGACTCGGGCAAGCACCCGGAGGCCCTGCGATGACCCGCGCCACGCTGCTGTCGCTCCTCCTCGTGTTCTGCGCGCCTGCTGCCCTCGCTCAGCAGACCTTCCACGTCGCCACCACCGGCATCGACACCCCGGCCGGCGGCACCACGGCGGCGCCGTGGGCGACGATCACTTATGCGCTTGATCGTGTCCCTGACGGCAGCCTGATCCTGGTCGCGCCGGGCACCTACACCGGCCGCATCCGCATCCGCGGCCAGTTCGCGCAAGGGGTGACGGTGCGTTCGGCGGTGCCCTACCAGGCGCGGCTGCGCGCGGCCGAGACGGTGCTGACGATCTACAACGACAATGCCGACATCGAGGGCATCACGATCGAGGGTTTCGACATCGCCCACTCGGGGCCGGGTGCGGGGGCGCTGGTGGTGCAGATCCAGGATGGCTTCAACCGCGAAACGCGCCGCATCACGCTGCGCGACAACATCCTGCACGACAGCCACAACAACGACATCCTGAAGATCAACAACGGCGCCAGCCAGATCCTTGTGGCCGGCAACCTCTTCTACAACCAGCAGGGCTCGGACGAGCACATCGACATCAACAGCGTCGACGACGTGATAGTGGAGGACAACGTCTTCTTCAACGACTTTGCCGCCAGCGGCCGCCCTGTTCCCAACGACACCGCGAGCTTCGTCGTCGTCAAGGATTCCAACGGCAGCGACGACGAGTACCTCGGCGCGCGCAATGTGGTGATCCGTCGCAACGTCTTCCTGAACTGGCAGGGCTCGATCGGCAGTGGCTTCGTCCTGTTCGGCGAGGACGGCACCGCGAACTTCGAGGCCTTCGACGGGCTGGTCGAGAACAACCTGCTGATCGGGAACTCGGCGAACACGATGCGCTCGCCGCTCGGGGTCAAGGGCAGCCGCGACATCGTGTTCCGCCACAACACGGTGCTCGGCGATCTGCCGGCCAATGCCTATGCGACGCGGATCAACCGCGAGGGCGCGAACCCGCCCATCGAGGCGATCCGATTTGCCCACAATGCCTTCGCCGATCCCACCGGCACGATGACCGACTTCTCCGACACGCTGCCGGCGGACCTGTCGACCACGCGGCCCTCGCAACTCGTGCGCAACGCCTACTGGAATGGTGGCGCCGTGCTGCCATTCGATGCGGGCGATGTGCTGAACATCACGAACGACGCGCAGCGTATCGAGACCGATCCTCGCCTGCCCTCGGTGGCGGACGTGCAGACGCCGCACTGGCAGTCCGCCCAGAACCAGTTCGCCGGCGGCCATGCGACGATCCGAGAGGCCTTCGTCGCACTGGTCGAAGCCTACGCGCGCCCGGCCGCGGGCAGCGCGCTGCTCGATGCCGCGGCGCCGGGGGGCGATGTGCCGGCCGACGACATCCTTGGTCGCCAGCGACCGGCGAGCGGGGCGGATCTCGGGGCTTACGAACTGGGTGACGGGCTGTTCGGCGATGGGTTCGAGTAGTGCGAACCGGTTGCCGCACCGCCTGTGGGTCCGGATTCATCCGGAGGCTTCTGAGGGAGATGGAGGAAGAGCGTCGGGATGAATCCCGACCCACAAGAATCCCGACCCACACGACCTGCGCCGCTCTTGTGGGTCCGGATTCATCCGGACGCTTCTGAGGGACTACTGAAAGCGTTGCGGCGCCACGGGCCGCGGACGATCATCGGGCGGCAACCGGGAGTCCAGCCGATGAGCCAGCCGAGCGCACCTGTGCCAAACGAAAGCGATGTGCTCGTCGTCGGCGGCGGTCTGGCCGGCATCGTTGCCGCGCTGGAACTCTTGCGCGCCGGCAAGTCGGTGACGATCGTCGATCGCGATTCGCCCGAGCGCTTCGGCGGCCTCGCACGCTGGGCCTTCGGCGGCATGGCACTGGTCGGCACGCCGCTACAGGCGCGCATGCGCATCCCGGACACGCCCGAGCGTGCGCTCGCGGAC
>JANJUH010000087.1 GCA_024710675.1 Lysobacterales bacterium | reverse complement strand
GGGCCGTCGTTGAAGGTCTCGCACAGCTCGAGGCTGAGGTTGCCGGCAGCACCCAGGGTGATGTTCGGCAGGCCGTTGTCCGACAGGTCAAGAACGCCGGTGTCGAAGGTGCCGGTACCCGAGCTGTTCACGCCGACGAGCGGGGTGAAGCGGATGGTCTGGCTCAGGTCATTGCCACGGAACATCACGACCGCCTCGGACTGCCAGCTCGCGCCGATGGTCGTCAGGCCACCGGTCATGCCCAGGCCGGTCACGACCGCGCCCGCGCCCAGCGGCACGTTGAAGGTGGTGTTGCCAGCCGCCGGCGGGGCGGTGAAGTCACCGCACAGCTCGTTGGTGGTCTGGCCGCCGATGTCGACGTTGACGACCAGGCTGGGCGTGCCTTCCGGCGAGGAGGCCGTCGAGCCATTGGCAAAGACCATCGGGCCATTGTTCGGGTTCTTGGCGAAGGCGCCAGCGGAGAAAGTGAGGGCCGCCGCGAGGGCGGTCAGAGCGAGAGCGCGCGACTTCATGGCATCGAATCCTTTTTATTTAGACGTCATGCAATGTGTGCGCGCCCCAGGCACGCAACGACAACGGAGGATAGGTGCATCGATTGCCATGGTCAACGTGAAATTTCAGCACCTGCCGCCACCCGCGCCCACCACTGGCGCAAGTCTGCCGCCAATTCGTTGGCGATGTCCGTCCGACTGGCGAGGAATACGTCGAGTTCTCCCCGACGCTCCTTCCAGACCCCGATGCGCTGCCGACACTCGATCCGCCAGCGCTCCAGTTCATGGCGATCCAGCGTCTCCGGGTGATGGCGAGCCCGGTAACGAAAGGCCAGGGTGGCGAGGCGATGGTCACGAAAGGCGGCCGCAATCTCGGCCAGCGACTCCGGGGGTGCCCGGCGCAGGCTTTCGGCCAGCTTGCGATCGGCATCGCCGACAAAGCCGTCGTACAGCGCTTCCTCCGGATCCGCCGGAGGGCGCTCCTGTGATTCGAGCTGTCGATACAGGCTGGCAAGCTTGACCGCCAATCCGTCGGCGCCCGCCAAAGCTTGCACGTGTTTGTCGACGAGCACCTCGTCCAACTGGATACGCCGGTGATCGACTCCCTTCAGCACACCCAGCGGCGCCACGAAGGGTGCCCGGTTGGCGTGCACCAGCTTGATGCCGAGCGGCACGCGAGCCGGGTCATCGCCGCTGCGGAAGAGCTCGGTGGCCAGGCGCTCGACCGGCCACTCCAGCACCGGCGTCGGGTCGACGCCGGCGTCGACGCAGATGGTCTTGTTCGCCTGCGTGGGATGCAGGGCCAGCGGCACCATCACCGCCAGGCAGCCGCGGGCCGCCGGGAAACGTTGCGAGACATGGACGAATGGGCGGCGCGAGTGCCAATCGACTTGCGCCGCCACCTTGCGCTTGTCCCGCAGGCCGAGCGCATGCGCGCAGAGCTTCGGCTGCGCGGCCCACAAGCGTCGCGCCAGCGCGATGGTTGCCTCGACATCGGACAGCGCCGAGTGGGCATGGCCATGCGGCAGGGTGTTTGCCGCGGCCAGGTCCTCGAGGCGGAAGCTGGGCTGGCCATCGGCGCGCAGCGGCCAGTTCATGCCCTCGGGCCGCAAGGCATACGCCGCACGGGCCAGGTCGATCAGGTCGAAGCGGCTGTTGCCGTGGCGCCACTCGCGCTCGTAGGGATCGATGAAGTTGCGCCAGTAAAGGTTGCGGGTGAATTCGTCGTCGAAGCGGATCGAGTTGTATCCCAGCGTGCAGGTGCCGGGCTCGGCCATTTCGGCAAGGATGCGGCGCGCGAACTCGGGCTCCGGCAGGCCCTCTGCCAGCGCCGCCATGGGCCCTATCCCGGTGACTGCGCAGGCACCTGGATCGGGCAGGTAATCCGCTGGCGGCTGACAGCGCACCACGACCGGCTCGGCCACGGGTTCGAAGGCCTCGTTGGTGCGCCAGCAGGCGAACTCGGCCGGCCGGTCGCGGCGGGGGTCGGTGCCGAAGGTCTCGTAGTCGTGGAAGAGGAAAGTCGGCTCGCTCATCCGCCGGCGACCAGCGGGGCAGGGCGTTCGGCCATGGCGCGGGCCTGCAGGCTGGCGGCCGCCAGGTCCGCCACCGGACGACCGATGTAATAGCCCTGGACGAAGTCGACCCCGCAGGCCTGCAGCGCGGCCAGCACATCGGGGCGATCGACGTATTCGGCCACGGTGCGCTTGCCTACCGAATGCGCGATGTTGTTGATCGCCGCGATCACCGCACGATCAACCGGATCCTCGAGCAGGCCCTGGATGAAGGAGCCGTCGATCTTCAGGAAGTCGACATCCAGGTGCTTCAGGTGGGTGAAGGAAGAGAAGCCGCAGCCGAAGTCGTCGAGGGCGAAGCGACAGCCGAGCCCGCGCAACTGGGTGATCAGCTCGCGCGCGGCCTCCAGGTTGGTCACGGCCTTGGTCTCGGTGATCTCGAAGGTCACCAGATTGGGGTCGATGTTGAACTCCACCAGTTTGTCCATCACGTAACGGCCGATGCCGTTGGCGCCGAGCGATTGTGCCGAGAGATTGATCGACACACCCATCGGATGCTGCGGGTGGCGCGCCTGGTGCTCGCGCAACTCGCGCAGCGCGGCGTGGATCACCCAGCGATCGATGTCCAACATCATGTTGTAGCGCTCGGCAGTCGGCAGGAAGGCGTCCGGCGCCACCAGATCGCCGCTGGCCGTGCGCATCCGCAGCAGTACCTCGTAATAGACGCGACGTGGGCGTGGCGATGCGAGGTGGCGCATCCACAGCTCACCATCGGCTTCAGGCAATTCTTCGAGGTTGATCTGGGACAGTTGCAGCACCGGCTGGAAGTGCAAGGCGAAAAGGTCGTCGCGCAGCGCCTCCTCGATGCGGGCCGACCAGTTCAGCTCGATGTCCATCGAGGCGCGCTGGTCGCTGTCGCGCGAATAGACGTGGACCTGGTTGCGTCCCTTGTTCTTGGCGATGTGGCAGGCGATGTCGGCATTGGCCATCGCCTCCGACAGGGAATGAACCTGGCGATCGAGCACGGCGGCACCGATGCTCGCGGTGATCCGGTAGTGGCTGTCGCCGAAGGAGAAGAGCTGTGCGGTCAGTGCGCGCCTGAATTCCTCGGCGAGCAGGGCAGGGTCCTGGTGGGCATTGCGCAGGATCAGCGCGTATTCGTCGCCACCCATCCGGGCCAGGGTGTCCGAGACGCGCAAACGCTTGCGCAGGCGATGGCTGACCTCGACCAGCAACTGGTCGCCGGCTGCGTGGCCGAGCGTGTCATTGATGTACTTGAAGCGGTCGAGGTCGACGAAGAGCAGCACGCTGCTCTGGTCCGAGCGTTTCAGGCGCGCCAGTTCCTGCTGCAACTGCTGTTCGAAACTGGCGCGGTTGTCGAGCTTGGTCAGGGCGTCGTGGTTGGCCGCCCAGCGCAGTTCCTCCTCCAGTTGGCGGCGGCGCGAAACGTCTCGGAAGGCCACCACCGATCCCTCACGGCGGCCTTCGATATCGAGCGGGTAGACCGTGCATTCGATCGGCACCGGGCGGCCGGATTCGTGCCAGAACACGGTCTGCCAGCCGGTCAATGCGGTGCCATTGCGGTAGGTCTGGGACAGGAAACAGGCCTGCGGCGGGATCCGCGTGCCGTCCTCGAAGGCATAGTGGAAGCGGGCGGCTGCGGATTGTCCAACGAGGTCGGCATCACCGCCATAACCGAGGATGTCGAGTGCGGCCGGGTTGATGAACTGGATGCGCCCTTGCGAATCGACACCGAAGACCCCTTCGCCGACCGAGCTCAGGATGCCCTGCAGGCGCCGGCGTTCGTTGTCGATGGCCTTGCGGTCGAGAACCATTCTCGACAATGAACGTACCCGGGCCAGGAACAGTTCGCGCGCCTCGGACTTGAACATGCATTCCACGGCGCCGGCCGACAGCGATTCGGTGATCACCCGGTCGGAATAGGTGCCGGTGATGATCGCGGCGAGGATGTGGCTGGTGCGCGGATCCTCGCGCAGTTGCTTGACCAGTACGGCACCATTGGCCCCGGGCATGAAGTAATCGACGATCGCGATGTCGAATTCCTGTGCGAGCGAGGTCTCGAGGCCTTCCTCGGCGCTGTTGGCGAGCTGGACGTGGTAGCCCTCGGCGGTCAGCAGGCGCTTGAAGGCAATTCGGACCGTCGGCGAGTCGTCGACAAAGAGCACGCGCAACTGGTCGGTGGCCACGGCCGCGGCGTCACCGTCCTGTGGCTTGTTCGGGCGCAACAGCTTGGTCAGCGCGTCAGGTGCGTCGGAGTAATCCGACCACAGCAACAGGGCCGTCGCCTGGCGCTTCATCAACCAGTTGACCGCGCCGGCTTCGGTGGAGTCCGCCATCACCAGCACCGGCAACTCGCTCCATTCGCGCGAGCGCAGCAGCGCGAAGGCTTCCTCGGCACGATGGTCGGAGTAGTCGGGCCAACTGGCGATGACGGCCTTGAAATGCGTGCGATCGATGCCGGCCAGCACGCTGCTGCCGTCGCCATATCCGGCCATCGGCGTGATTTCGAAGCCGCGCTGGGCGAGCAAGGAAGCGAGTGCGCGCCGGCGCGTGGCCGACGCTTCGATCAACAACACGCGATCCATCGCCCGATCCCCGATGATCCCCGACAGGCAAGCGTAGCGCAGGGGAATCGCGGCGGCGAGTCTTCGGCTCGCTGGCGCCATGAACAAATACGCCTAATGTATATTATGTCACATCATCTTTGAACTGTTGCATGCACGCGAGTCAGGTTCTTGGGCTGTGGATCACGCGCAGCTGTTCGCGGCGCTCCCCACGACTCCGCTTCGAAGACAGCTGTCGCCGCTGCGAAACCTCCGTCGTGTGCTCCCTGCGCACGGACACACCCGCAGGTCTCAAAACCGCATCGGCCGAATCTGCTCAGCCGGGTTCGCGCAGCGCGAACGGGACCAAGATCCCATCCCCGTAACTGCGCCCCACGTCGGCAACGACCACGTGGTATCCCTGGTACCAGCGCTCGTTTTGGCGCTCAGCTTCCAGAAGTCGTGGATCCGCAGCGAAGGCCTACAGGGACTGCAGATCAGGCCATCAGTAATGCGCCCACCGCCGCCGGCCATCGCTCGAATGCCAGGTCTCAACGCCGAGAAATCCCGGGCTGGCGCGAGCCACGGATTCGATCGCTGCCTTGAGACGATTGAATTCCTCGTCGTACTCGCCCGGCTGCCAGTGGAACATGGCACAGATCATCGCTCCCCCTCCTTTCGGGTTCGGCCGGCAAATTCGCCGTTGAACAGCGGCCGGACCGAGAAGCTGGCGCTGGTGAAAGTTCAAGCCTTGCAGAAGCGCGAATCCGGCATCACGCGTAGCGCTTGACCTTCCCATCGTGGGAAGCCGGAACCTGCCCCTCGCTGCGCCGACGTGAGTCTCAAGAGGCATCACTTGGGGCGGGCCGGAAGCTGATCGGGTAGTCCCTGTCCGCCCCCGCCTACCCCCTGCCGATCCTGACCGCACCACGCACGGACGAGCGACTGTCCTACCGACCCGAGGTCTCAAATGCACACATCATCCGACAAAAAGACCCTCTCACGAAGCGCGGGCGTCAGTTTGCTGGCCGCCGTAATGGCGCTCATCCTCGCCGCTTGCACGCAGACCGGCGCCGCGCCGGCGGTGGAGCCGCAACCGCCCAAGGTGCCAGTTGCCAACCCGGTTCGCGATGACGTGCCGATCCGCATCGAGTTGCCGGGGCACGTCGAGGCCATTGAACGCGTCGAGATCGCGCCCCAGGTCGGCGGCGCGATCGACCGTCTCGCCTTCGTCGAGGGTGCCCGCGTGGCCAAGGGCGATCTGCTCGTCCAGATCGATCCCGCCCCGTACGAGGCGGCCGTCGCCCGCGCCAGGGCGACCCTGATGGAAGCCGAGGCGCAAACGCAGGTGGCCGAGGCGGAGGCCAACCGGGCGCAGCGCCTGCTCGGCCGCCAGGCGATATCCGCGGAGGAGACCGCACGTCGCGAGGCCGAGGCGGCCGTTGCGCGGGCCCGGCGTGAATCGGCCCGCGCCGAATTGCGCCGGGCACGGATCGACCTCGACCACACCCGTGTCCTGGCCCCGATCGATGGTCGCATCGGCCGCGCTGAGCGGACCGCCGGCAACATCGTCGCACCCGGCGAGCAGCTGGCCTTGCTCGTGAGCGACGCAGAGGTCTACGTGCGCTTTGACCTCGCCGAATCAGACCTTACGGAAACACCAGGGATGAATTGGCGCGCGCGCTTCACGCTGCCCGAGCAGCCTGGGCGCAGCCACGAGGGCCGGCTCGCCTTTGTCGAGAACGAGGTCAACGCAGAGACGGGCACTCTGCGGAGCCGGATCGTGCTCGCCGGCGATCCTGCTCTTCTGCCGGGCCGCTACGGACAGGTCGAACTGACGGTCGGTGAGCGCAAGGATGCCTTGTTGATCGAGGAGACGGCGATCGGCGCAGACCAGGGGCATCGCTACGTGCTGGTGGTCGATGCCTCCGGCACCGTGCAGTACCGGCCAGTCCACCTGGGGCCGAAAGTGGGCACGCACCGTGTCGTGCTGGCCGGGCTGGCACCCGAGGATCGCATCGTGATCGCCGGCCTGACCGGCGTGCGACCCGGAATGACGGTGGCCCCGGAGGAAACGCCCAGCACCACGGCCACCGCCGTGGCGACCACATCGATCGGCAAAGAGGGCTGAGCCATGAACTTCGCACGCTTTTTCGTCGACCGCCCGATCTTCGCGGCCGTGCTTTCGCTGCTGCTGGTGATCGCCGGCCTGATGTCGATGGGCACCCTGCCGCTGGCCGAGTACCCCAACGTGGCGCCCCCGACCGTGGTCGTGCGCGCCAGTTACCCTGGCGCCCATCCGGAAGTCATCGCCGAGACCGTGGCCGCGCCGATCGAGCAGGCGGTCAACGGCGTCGACGGAATGCTCTACATGGGCAGCCAGTCCAACAGCGATGGCGCCTATACGCTGACCGTGACCTTTGCCCAGGGAGTGGATCCCGAGATGGCCCAGGTCGAGGTCCAGAACCGGGTGTCACGCGCCCTGCCCCGTCTGCCGCAGGTCGTGCAACGGATCGGCGTGGTCACCCAGAAGCAGGCCCCCAGCATGCTGATGGTGGCGCACCTGGTCTCTCCCGATCAGCGCTATGACCTGCTGTACCTCAGCAACTACGCGCGGATGAATGTGCAGGACGCGCTGAATCGGCTCGAGGGCGTCGAGGAGACGATGGTCTGGGGCGCCGGGGAATACAGCATGCGGGTCTGGCTGGATCCGCGGCGTCTGGCGGCTCGCGGGCTCGTCGCCGCGGACGTGGTCGCCGCATTGCGCGAGCAGAACACGGAAGTCGCCGCTGGCGTGTCCGGCACCTCCCCCGGGGGCGAGGCGGCCTTCCAGGTCGCGCTCTCGACGCGCGGACGACTGAGCGACATTGCGGAGTTCGAGGCCATCGTCGTGAAGGTCGGCGAGCGCGGCGAAATCGTGCGCCTGCGCGACGTCGCCCGCGTGGAACTCGGCGCCAACCAGTACGCCATGCGCAGCCTGCTCGACAACCAGCCGGCGGTACCGATCGCGATCTACCAGGCTGCCGACGCGAGCGCCCTCGATGTGGCGCAGCGGGTGCGTGCGGAACTCGATCGGCTGTCCACGGAGTTCCCGCAGGGCATCGAATACCGTATCGCCTACGACCCCACGCTGTTCGTGCGCGCGTCGATCGACAACGTCATCACCACGCTTTTCGAAGCGGTCTTTCTGGTCGTGGTGGTGGTGCTGCTGTTCCTGCAGACCTGGCGCGCAAGCCTGATCCCGTTGGCCGCCGTGCCGGTGTCGCTGATCGGCACCCTCGCGGTGATGCACCTGCTCGGCTACACGCTCAACACCCTGTCGCTGTTCGGGCTGGTGTTGTCGATCGGCATTGTCGTCGATGACGCGATCGTCGTGGTCGAGAACGTCGAGCGCCACATTGCCCTGGGCAAGCGACCGCGCGAGGCCGCGATCGCGGCGATGCGCGAAGTCACCGGGCCGATCATCGCGATCACCTCGGTGCTGGTGGCGGTCTTCGTGCCGACTGCATTCCTCGGCGGCCTGACCGGCCAGTTCTACAGCCAGTTCGCACTGACCATCGCAATCTCGACGGTGATCTCGGCGCTCAATTCGCTGACCTTGTCCCCGGCGCTGGCCGCCAGCCTGCTGCCCGAGCACGGCACCGCGCCCGATTTCGCCGCAGGGATCATGGAGCGTGGGCTGGGTTGGCTGTTCGCTCCCTTCAATCGCTTCTTCGATCGGGCCACCGGACGTTATGTGCGCGGTGTCGTCGCCACGTTGCGCCGCCCGCTTCGTGGGCTGGCGCTGTATGGAGGTCTGCTTGGCCTGGCCGTTGTGGCTTTCCAGGCGGTCCCCGGTGGCTTCGTGCCGATGCAGGACAAGTACTACCTGGTCGGCATTGCGCAGCTCCCGCAAGGCGCTTCGCTCGATCGGACCGAAGCCCTGACCCGGCGGATGAGCGAGATCGCCCTTGCCGAGCCCGGCGTCGAAAGCGTGGTGGCATTCCCGGGCCTGTCGATCAATGGCTTCGGGACCAGCCCCAGCGCGGCGGTGGTGTTCACCATGCTCGATCCCTTCGAGCAACGCACTGACCCGTCCCTGTCCGCCTTCGCGATCGCCGAGCGCCTCAACGGAAAGCTGCAAGCCCTGTCCGGCGAGGGCTTCGCCGCGATGTTCCCGCCACCGCCGGTCGCCGGCCTCGGCAACACCGGCGGCTTCAAGCTGCAGGTGCAGGATCGCGATGGCAAGGGCCATGTCGCGCTCAACCAGGCCTTGCAGACGCTGATGACCGAGGCGGCACGGGATGGGCGCCTGGCTGGCCTGTTCAGCTCCTACTCGGTGGCGTCGCCGCAGGCCGACATTGAGATCGACCGCGAGAAGGCCAAG
Organism: Lysobacterales bacterium; assembly: GCA_024710675.1. Lineage (GTDB taxonomy): Bacteria > Pseudomonadota > Gammaproteobacteria > Xanthomonadales > SZUA-5 > JANJUH01. The sequence goes on along the minus strand of JANJUH010000087.1, from coordinate 4,377 downwards.
CTGATGGGCGTCCCCTTGCCCTCCATCTACGAGGCACTGCAGGTCAACCTCGGCTCGCTGTACGTCAATGACGTCAACCTGATGGGCCGCTCCTGGCAGGTCAACGTGCAGGCCGATGCGCCCTGGCGGGCCGAGCCTGCCGACATCTCGCGCCTCTACGCCCGCAACGAAGCCGGCGCGCTGGTGCCGCTCTCGACGCTGGCGCAGGTGACGATGGACGCGGGGCCGGATCCGGTGGCCCGCCACAATGCCTATGCCGCAGCCGATCTCAGTGGAGCGCCGGCCCCCGGGGTGAGTTCCGAGCAGGCTATTGCCGTGATGACGGAACTCGCGCAGCGGCACCTGCCGCCTGGCTTCGCCTTCGAATGGACCGAGCTCAGCTATCAGCAGCAGCGCGATGGCAACGCCGGCGCCTGGGTGTTCCCCTTGGCGGTGCTGCTGGCCTTCCTGATCCTCGCGGCGATGTACAACAGCTGGAGCCTGCCGCTGGCGGTGATGCTGATCGTGCCGGCCGTGCTGCTCTCGGCCTTGACGGGCGTCTGGCTGGTCGACGGCGAGAACAACCTCTACACCCAGATCGGCCTGATCGTCCTCGTCGGGCTCGCGACCAAGAACGCGATCCTGATCGTGGAGTTCGCCCGCCAGCGCGAGCTCGAAGGCGCCGATCCGCACACTGCGGTGCTGGACGCCGCTCGCCTGCGCCTGCGGCCGATCCTGATGACTTCGCTGGCCTTCGTGATGGGCGTGCTGCCGCTGGTCTATGCCTCCGGTGCAGGTGCCGAGATGCGTCAGGCCATGGGAGTTGCCGTGTTCTCCGGGATGCTCGGCGTCACCGCCTTCGGCCTGTACCTGACCCCGCTGTTCTATCGCCTGCTGCGGCGCCGTCCGCTGGCGCAGCCGGCCCCTGTCTCCGCGTCGCTGGAGGTGCGTCATGCGTGAATTCCGACCCTTCCCTGCGCTGCGGATACTGACGCAGGCACTGGCCCTGTCGATGGCCCTGCTGGCATCGGCGGACAGTGCCGAGATCCGCGCTCCGGCCGAGACCCGCCCGGATGCGGAGGCCATGACCCAGACCGCCACAGCTGACGTGGAGATCGCGGCCTGGGCAAAGCTGGGCGATCCGGTGCTGGCGGCGTTGATCGCGGAGGCGCTCGAGGCGAACACCGGTCTGCGCCAGGCCCTGGCCCGCCTCGAGATGGCACGCGCCGCGGCCGGCGCCGTGGCTGCTGATGCCTGGCCCAATGGCGGTGCGACCCTGCGTCGCGGCGCCGCGGACCCGGCGGAATCACCATGGTCCGCCGGCATTTCCCTGGGCTGGGAGCTCGATCTCTTCGGTCGCAAGGCCAGCGAACGCGAAGCAGCCCGCGCCCGCGCCGCAAGCGCCGAGGCGGATTGGCGAGCAGCGCAGATCGCCGTGGCGGCCGAGTTGGCGCGCACCTGGTTGCAATGGCGCGGTGCCCGCGAGGCCCTGGCCTTGCGCCAACGTGCCGAGGACGCCCAGGCTGGCATGGTTCGCCTGACCCGGGATCTTGTGGACCTGGGTCGCGCGGCACCGGGCGATCTCGCCCGCAGCCGGGCCGAAGCTGCCGCTGATTCCGCCGCAGTGCAGGAGGCGCAGGACATCGTCGCCGCCCTCGAGGCGCGACTTGCTGTCCTCGTCGGCCAGAAGCCCGGGCACTGGCGGGCGCCCGAGCCGACGCCGCTCGCGCCACTGGCATGGCACCCTCTGGCCATCCCCGATCCAGCCACTCTGCTGCGAGCCCGTCCGGATGTCGAAGCCGCCGAACGCGCCCTCGCGGCGCGTCTGGCCGATGCACGCGCTGCAGGCAGGGCCCGTTTTCCACGCCTGACCCTGTCCGGGTTGCTCGGCTTTTGGGCCGGCGACCTCGCTGGGCTGGCTGATTCCGGGGTCGATGTACGTGCGCAAGGGGCTGAACTGGCCTGGGACATTCTTGCCCTGCCCCGGCGGCAAGCGCGGCATGCCGAAGCCGAAGCGGGTGCCCGCCTGGCCCTCGCGCGCTACGACGAGGTCGCCTTGCGGGCGATCGAGGAGACCCGGGTGGCGCTGCGGCAGCACAGTTCGGCGAGCAGACGACTGGCGCTGCGCCTTGAGGCGGCCAGCCAGTCGCGACTGGCGGCCGACGCGGCCGTCGCACGTTACGAGGAGGGTGCGGCGCCCTACCTGGAGGCGCTGGCAGCCCGTCGCGATGCGATCAGCGCCGAGCTGGGAGCGGTCGAAGCCCTGATCGGTCAGCGCATCGCGCTGGTCGATGTCCTGCGGTCCTTTGGCACGGCACCGCCCGAACGGCGTACGCCAGGTTGAGCGACGCACGGGGAGGCCCGTCGATGGCGGGTCTCCCCTCGGCAGACACCCAGCACCCTCGTGGATGTCGCCGATGTGTCCGGGAGCGAGATGACCCCCGCGCCGCCCGAGGCTTGCCAGTCCAGAAGACCTGTACGAACATACAGTCATGGACCAGCTCACTCCCCGCCAGCGCGAAATCCTCGACTTCCTGATCCGTCGCACCCGTGAGGCCGGCGCACCGCCGACGCGCGCAGAGATCGCGTTGGCCTTCGGTTTTCGCTCGCCGAATGCGGCCGAGGAACACCTTCGCGCGCTGGCGCGGCACGGTGTCATCGACATCCTGCCCGGACGTTCGCGCGGGCTGCGCCTGCTGGTCGATGTCGGCGCGGACGATGTCGGCCGCCTGCCGGTGATCGGCCGCGTGGCGGCAGGAAAGCCGATCCTCGCCGTCGAGCATGTGGAGTCCGAAGTGGCGGTTTCCGCAGGCCTGTTCCAGCCCGCGGCGGATTACCTTCTGCGGGTGCGCGGCGACAGCATGAGCGGTGTCGGCATCCTCGAGGGCGATCTGCTCGCCGTGCATCGCTCGGCGACGGCCGAATCAGGACAGATCGTCGTGGCCCGTCTCGACGACGAGGTGACGGTCAAGCGTCTCGCGCGCGATGCCGGTGGGGTGCGCCTGCTGGCCGAGAACCCGGCCTACGCAGCGATCGCGGTCGATCCGGAAGCAACGGACTTCACGATCGAGGGCATCGCCGTGGGCGTGATCCGGCGCTGGTAGTCGCAGCCCTTGAGACGAGCGCAACCGAGCGTCGCGGATGCCCGCCACCGACCAGGAAAGCCATGTCCGCCCTGCCCGCCACATCATCACCACTCGATCACCCCGAGGTCTGGCGCGCGAGCCAGGGGGCGGCGCTGGCCCTGCGCACCGTCGCCACCGGCCGCCAGTCGCTGGATGCGGCCCTGCCCGGCCATGGCTGGCCGCTGGCGCGTCTGAGCGAGATCCTGCTGCCGCAACCCGGCATGGGCGAGGTGGAACTGTTGTTGCCTTTACTGGCCCGGCGCAGCCGTGCCGGCAGCCTGCTGGTGTGGATACGTCCACCCTGCACGCCCAATCTGCCCCTATTGGCGACCTTCGACGTCGATCTGTCGCGAACCTGGATGATCCACGCCGATAGCGAACAGCAGGCGCTATGGGCGGCCGAGCAGGTGCTGGCCAGCGGCGTGCCGGTCAGCGTGCTGTTGTGGACAGAGATGGCCGACGAACGCGCCCTGCGCCGCCTGGCCCTCGCCGCCGAGGGCGGTGATGCGCTGGCCGTCCTGTTCCGGCCACGGCCACAGGCCGACACCGTGTCACCTGCAGCCTTGCGTATCCGCCTCGACGGCCCGACCGACCGCCATCCGCTGCACCTCGTGAAAGCCCGCGGCCTGGCCTGCTCGGCGGCACAGCCGCGGGTGGTCGGAGTACGGGAGATGGCGCGATGACAAGGGGCGAGGGGCAGGCGGCAGGAGTTCACGTGTGCCGCCAGACCCGGTCCTGACGCAAATCTGGTCCCCTGCCCCTTTTCCCCTGCCCCTCCCATGGACACCGACTGGCTCCGCATCAACCTGCCCCGGCTCGCGCTCGACCTGATTGACCGCGGGCTTGATGCTGTGGTGCCGCCCGATATGCCCCGGGTCGTCATCGACGGCCCCGAGCAGCGCGCCGAGGTGCACCTGGCCGATGCGGCCGCGCAGGCCCTCGGCGTACGCCCCGGGCAGCGCCTCGTCGCAGCGCAGGCACTGGCACCGGCACTGCAGCTGCATCGCCGTGATCGCCTTGCCGAACGTCAGGCACTGGAGCTGTTGGCGACTTGGGCCTATCGCTACACCAGCCGGGTCTGCCTCGAGGAGGACGGCGGCCTCTTGCTGGAATTGCGCGGCAGCGAGACCTTGTTCGGTGGCATCGAGTCCCTGCTCGCCACCCTGCGCGAAGACCTGCGCTCGCTCGGTTACGAGGCCGTGCTCGGACTCGGCACCACGCCGGCGGCGGCACGGGTGCGGGCACGGGTGGCAAGGCGCGAACGGGCACGATC
>JANJUH010000346.1 GCA_024710675.1 Lysobacterales bacterium | reverse complement strand
GTTCATAGCGGTATATCGGGTGGTTGAAAATTAATGGGCAGGGCGATTATAAGGAAACAATCGAATCACCGTTAAAGTCCATGCGCAATTCATGGAGCCGTCAAGGCACCCGAGGTGATCAAGGCCCTGATGAAGATGGGCGTGATGGTCACCATCAACCAGACCATCGACCACGACACCGCGGTGCTGGTCGCCGAGGAACTGGGCCACGCGGTCAAGAAGTCCGACGCCCGCGATCTCGAGGCCGAACTGTTCGCCAACGATCCCTCCGCTGGCGAGGCGCGCACGCGTCCGCCGGTGGTCACCGTGATGGGCCACGTCGATCACGGCAAGACCTCGCTGCTCGATCACATCCGCCGCACCCGCGTCGCCGCGGGCGAAGCCGGTGGCATCACGCAGCACATCGGCGCCTATCACGTGAACACGAAGAAGGGCGTCATCACCTTCCTCGACACGCCGGGCCACTCCGCCTTCACCCAGATGCGTGCGCGTGGCGCCAAGATCACCGACATCGTGATCCTGGTGGTCGCTGCCGACGATGGCGTGATGCCGCAGACCATCGAAGCCATCCAGCACGCGAAGGCCGCTGGCGTGCCGATCATCGTGGCCGTCAACAAGATGGACAAGGCCGACGCCGATCCGGAGCGGGTCAAGCAGGGCCTGCTGCAGCACGAAGTCGTCCCCGAGGAGTACGGCGGCGACGTGCAGTTCGTGCCGGTGTCGGCCAAGACCGGCATGGGCATCGAAGATCTGCTCGACGCCGTGCTGGTGCAGTCCGAAGTGCTGGAACTCAAGGCCGTGGCCAAGGGCCGCGCGCGCGGCACGGTGGTCGAATCGACGCTCGACAAGGGCCGCGGCCCGGTGGCGACGATCCTGGTCCAGTCCGGCGTGCTCAAGAAGGGCGACATCGTGCTGGCCGGCCTGCAGTGGGGCCGCGTGCGCGTGATGTTCGACGAAGCCGGCCGCCAGATCGCCGAAGCCGGTCCCTCGATCCCGGCGGTGGTCGTCGGCCTGCAGGGCACGCCGAATGCCGGTGACGACTTCCTGGTCGTGGCGGAGGAACGCGTCGCCCGCGAAGCCGCTGCCGCGCGCGAGATGCGCAGCCGCGACGTGCGCCTGGCCAAGCAGTCCACGCGCCTCGACGATCTCTTCGCGCAGGCCGCGCAGGGCGACATCAAGACGCTCAACATCCTGCTCAAGGCGGATGTGCAGGGTTCGGCCGAAGCGCTGCGCGAATCGCTGTCGCGCCTGGCCACCGACCAGATCAAGGTCAACATCATCGGCTCGGGTGTCGGTGGCATCACCGAATCGGACGCCACGCTGGCCGTGGCCTCGAAAGCCGTGGTCATCGGCTTCAACGTCCGCGCCGATGCGCAGGCGCGCAAGGTGCTGCAGGACGGCGGCGTCGAGGTCAACTACTACAGCATCATCTACGAAGCCATCGACCATATCCGCAATGCGCTGACCGGCATGCTCGGCACCGAGGTCCGCGAGCAGATCCTCGGTACCGCGCAGGTCCGCGAGGTCTTCCGCTCCAGCAAGTTCGGCCAGGTCGCCGGCTGCATGGTCCTCGAGGGCATCGTCAAGCGCAACAAGCCGATCCGCGTGCTGCGCGACAACGTGGTGATCTTCGAGGGCGAGCTGGAGTCGCTGCGCCGCTTCAAGGACGCGGTCGAGGAAGTCCGCAACGGCATGGAGTGCGGCATCGCGGTCAAGGGTTACGACGTCAAGGCCGGCGACCAGATCGAGTGCTTCGACCGCATCCAGGTCCAGCGCACGCTGAAGGCCTGATCCGATGGCGCGCGGCGGTTTTGCTCGCACGGACCGGGTGGCGGCGCTGTTGCGCCGCGAGGTGGCCGTGCTCGTGCATGAGGACGTGCGCGCCCAGCTCTTGCCCGAGGTCAGCGTCTCGGACGTCGAGGTCAGCCGTGACCTCGCCGTCGCCAAGGTCTTCGTCACCGCGCTGAAGCCCGAAGACGCCAAGCCGGCGCTCGCCATCCTCAAGGAAGAAGCGAAGCGCTACCGGCAGGTGCTGTCGAAGGCGCTGTCGCTGCGCATGGTCCCCGAACTGCGTTTCCACTACGACGATTCAGTCGATCGCGGAGAGCGCATTGACCAGTTGTTGCGTGGAGAGCGGTGAGTGGTGAGTGGCAAGTGGTAAGTGGCGGAAGCGTCGGCATGAAGGTCGACCCACAGCTTCGAGGCCCCGTGATGGGTCCCGCGTGAGCTGGTTGTGGGTCCGGATTTGTCCGGACGCTCTTCGATCAAGGGCCTCTGATACGCCACATACCCATCGCAAGCCTCAAGACGATGATCGCAGCAAGCCGCTCCTGCCACTCACGACTCACCATTGAGCGCGCCACAGGCGCGCGGACCACTCACTCGGATCGGTATCGCCGTCGTCCCTGATTCGCCCCGAGCCCTCCGCCCAAGCGCATTGCATGACCCGCCGCACCACTCACCGCCCTGCCCGCCGTCGCGTCGACGGCATCCTGCTGCTCGACAAGCCCTCCGGCCCCAGCTCGAACGCGGTGCTGCAACGGGTCAAGCGCTTGTACCGGGCCGAGAAGGCGGGCCACACCGGCAGCCTCGATCCGCTCGCCTCGGGACTGTTGCCGATCTGCCTGGGTGAAGCCACCAAGCTTTCGGCAATGCTGCTCGGCGCGGACAAGGGCTATGTGGCCACGGCCAGGC
>JANJUH010000320.1 GCA_024710675.1 Lysobacterales bacterium | reverse complement strand
GCAGGGTGCCGAACTCGCTCATGCGCTCGAACACGCTCATGTTCACGCTGTTGGCCACCGACAGCAGCACCATGAAGAGGATGATCACCTGCAGCACGCCGAACTGGCGCTCGTAGAGATCGATGGTCTTCTCGTAGAAGTCCGACAGCATGCGCCAGTCGCGCGCTTCCAGGGTGTCGCTGCCGAGCACGGAGGCGATCCGTGCGAGCCCGGCGCCGGTGTCCTCGGTGCGGTGCAAGGTGGCGACCAGCAGGTTCGCCCCCGAGGTGAACATCAGTTCCTGAGCGGCGGCGAGCGGGATGCGCACCGCGCGCGCGTCGAAGTCGAGCGAGAAGCTCTGGAACACCCCCACCACCTCGAATTCCAGCGTATTGAGCGCCCCCTCGGCGGTGTTCAGCAGCAGCGACACGTTATCGCCCGCCTTCAAGCCGAGCGATTGCGCCACGCCCTCGCCGACAATCATGCCGTAGGCGTCCTCGTCGCGGAGTTGGCGCCCCTGGGTGATGCGCACGAAGCTGCCCAGGCGCGCCTCCTTGTCCGGCTCGATGCCTTCGCCGATGATCCCGTGGTCGCGCCGCCCATTGTTGAGCATGCCGCTGAAGCTCAGCCGTGCCGAAACCTCCTTGACCTCGGGCAGGGCCTCGATGCGCGCGACCAGCGTCTCCGGAGCGTCGATCAGGAAGCGTTCGGGGTGGCGGGTGCCGAGCTCGATGAAGTCCTTCCGGAACACCTGCACGTGCCCGGTCTGCGAATGGATGATCGCTTCGCCCAGCTGCACGAAGATGTCCTGGATGAACCCGCCCGACACGATCAGTCCGGCGACGCCGAACACGACCGCGGCGAGGGTCATGGCAGTGCGCACGGTCTGGCGGAACACGTTGCGCAGGGCAAGTCGGATCAGCATGGTGTTTACCGTTGGTGGCGCAAGGCGTCGACGATCACGAGGCGCGACGCCTTCCACGCGGGGAAGACGCTGGCAAGCAAGGTGGTGACGAAGGCGAGGACGAAGCCCTCGAGCGCCAGCTGCGCAGACACCGCGATCTCGCCGGTGAAGCCGACGTCCATGCCCGGTGGGGGGGGCATCGGGATCCCGACCGCCGAGATCGCAGCACCGAGCCCGAGCCCGGCGATCACCCCGGTCGCGCCCCCGGCGGCACCGAGCAGTGCGCCTTCGAGCAGGAACTGCGTGAGCACCTGGCGGCGCTTGAGGCCGAGCGCCATCGTGGTGCCGATCTCGCTGGTGCGTTCCATGACCGCCATCGCCAGCGTGTTCGAGATGCTGAGCATCACGATCAGGGCGATCAGGAGGCGGACGATTCCAACTTGGCGATTGAAGAGCTCGACGGTCTTGTTGTAGAAGTCCGCCAGGTCGTACCACGGCACCAGCTCGAACGAAACTTCCGGCAGCCGCTCGCGCAAGTTGGCGAGCGCCTCGGGGGTGCGCTCGGTGTCGTCCAGCAGCACGACCCAGCTCGTCGCCCCCTCGACCCGCATCAGGCGGCGCGCGACCTCGATCGGCACCCGCAGTGCGCTGTCGTCGTAGGCCTTGGTGCTGGTCGAGAACAGTCCTGCCACGCGCAGCTCCACCGCGTTGATCCCGCCTTGGGCCGTGCTGGCGAGCAAGACCACCGTGTCGCCGGTATTGGCGCCCACCGCGCGCGCCAAACCCACGCCGAGCAGCACGCTGTCGGGGCCGCTTTCGGTGAGATCCTTGCCGTCGCGGATCAGCACCACCTTCGCGATCGGCGCCTCGAGCACCGGCTCGATGCCCTCGCCGATGAAGGAGACGGTGCTGTCGTCCTTGCTCAGCAGGCCGTTGAAGGCCAGCCGCGGTGCCGCCGTGCGCTGGTAGGCCGGCGCTAGCTGCGTGACCGGTGTCATGTCCGCGGGCAGCAGGTAGCGATAGGGGTCGCCCAAGCCCTCGCGGAAATAACCCGGACGTATGATCTGCACGTGCCCGAGCTGGGAATGGATGGTTGCCTCGCGCATGTTGACCAGCAGCCAGTTGATGAAGCCGCCCGCGAGCAGGAAGGTGACCACCCCGCCGCCGATGATGAGCAGGGCGAGCAGGGCGCGTCGCCGCTGGCGCCGCAGGTTCCGGCTTGCGAGTGAGACGGCCTGCAGCAAGGCGCTGGTCGACGAGGCTGGAAACATGGGATCGGGAACCGGGAAAACGCCTGGTTATGATAGCCTCTAAGCCTGCGCGCAGTGGCACGGAATCGAGGAATGCCCACCCCTTTCGAATATGATTCGGCGTTCGACCGCAACATCGGCTGGATCACCACGAGTGAGCAGGCACGCCTGCGTTCGGCGCGCATCGCCGTGGCCGGGCTGGGGGGGGTCAGGGGCATCCATGTGCTGACCCTGGCGCGCCTGGGCATCGGCGCGTTCAATCTTTCCGACTTCGATCGGTTCGACCTGGCGAACTTCAATCGCCAGGCGGGCGCCCTGATGTCCACCCTGGGTCGTCCCAAGGGCGAGGTCGTCGCCGAGATGGCGGCCGACGTAAACCCTGAGCTCGATCTGCGCAGCTTCCCGGAAGGGGTGTCGGAGGCAAATCTCGACCAATTCCTGGACGGCGTGGATGTCTATGTCGATGGGCTCGATTTCTTCGCCTTCGAAGCGCGTCGTGCGACGTTCGCCGCCTGCAGGCGGCGCGGCATTCCGGCGGTCACCGCTGCGCCGCTCGGGTTCGGCTCGGCGGTGCTGGTCTTCCTGCCGGGCG
>JANJUH010000301.1 GCA_024710675.1 Lysobacterales bacterium | reverse complement strand
GCCCCCACCCCCCCCCGCCCTACCCCCAACTTACGGCGGGAATGGTGTTCTCCCGTTGGCTCTCCCCCGCTCGCGGGCGCTCCTACAGTGACCCGCGGCCTCGGGGCCAGCGACAAGCCGGCACGGCTCCCGCCGTAGGAGCGCCCTTGGGCGCGAACAGCCTTGGCCGCGCAGCTCAATCGCGCCCAAGGGCGCTCCTACGGGCACCCCATGCCAACCTCAGCCGCCGTGGCGCTTCCTGAGCAAGGCCGCGACGTCGGCGAGCGCCAGGCCACGCGCGCGCAGCAGCACGGTCAGGTGGTAAACGAGATCCGCAGCCTCGCCGAGCAGCGCCTCCTCGTCCTGCGCGACGGCCGCGAGCGCACTCTCGACGCCCTCCTCGCCGACCTTCTGCGCGATCCGGCGCACACCCGCATCGAACAGCTTGGTCGTGTAGCTGCCGGCCGGGCGCTCGCGCTCGCGGGTCTCGATCAGGCGCGAGAGATCGCCGAGGAAGCTCAAGGCCGGCGGCTGGAAGTCGCCGAAGCAGGAGACGGTTCCCAGGTGGCAGGTCGGGCCCTTCGGCCGCGCCAGTACCAGCAGCGTGTCGCCGTCGCAATCGATGGCGTGCGAGACCAGTTCGAGCACGTTGCCGCTGCTCTCGCCCTTGGTCCACAGGCGCTGCTTGCTGCGGCTGTAGAAGGTGACCTGCCCCGATGCCAGCGTGTGCGCAAGCGCCTCCTCGTTCATGTAGCCCAGCATCAGCACCCGGGCGGTGTCGGCGTCCTGCACCACCGCCGGCAGCAGGCCCTTGGACCAGTCGATGTTGCGCTCGCTCACGCTCTCACCTCGATGCCGGCCGCGGCCAGCGTGGCTTTCAGGTCGGGAATCGCGATCGCGCCCGAGTGGAAGACGCTGGCGGCGAGCGCGGCGTCGACATCGGCCTCGTTGAACACGTCCACGAAATGCTGCGGCGTGCCGGCGCCGCCCGAAGCGACCAGCGGCACGTGGCAACGTTCGCGCACGGCCCTGAGCTGCACCAGATCGTAGCCCTGGCGCACGCCGTCGGTGTTCATGCAGTTGAGCACGATCTCGCCGGCACCACGGCGCTGCACTTCCTCGACCCAGTCCAGCGTGCGCCGCGCCAGTTCGCGCGACTTGCTGGGATCGCCGGTGTACTGGTTGACGCGGTACTCGCCGTCGACCTCGCGGCTGTCGATGCCGACGACGATGCACTGCACGCCGAACTCCTGGCTCAGCTCGTCGATCAGCTCGGGGCGTTCGAGCGCCGGGGAGTTGACCGAGACCTTGTCGGCGCCGGCGTAGAGCACCGCACGCGCGTCGCTCACCGAGCGGATGCCGCCGGCCACGCAGAAGGGAATGTCGATGGTGCGCGCAACCCGCTCGACCCAGCCGCGATCGACCGTGCGGCCTTCCGGGCTCGCGGTGATGTCGTAGAAGACCAGTTCGTCGGCGCCCTGGTCGCGATAACGCAGCGCCAGTTCGAGGATGTCGCCCATCACGACGTGGTCGCGGAAGCGCACGCCCTTGACGACGACACCGTCGCGCACATCGAGGCAGGGAATCAGGCGGCGCGCGATCATCGGGCGAGCGCCTCCTCGACGCTGAAACGACCTTCCAGCAGCGCCTTGCCGATGACGACGCCGGCAGCCCCGATTGCACGCAGCGCGGCGAGGTCCGAAAGCCCCTGCACGCCACCGGAGGCCTGGATCGCCGCACCCGGCACCAGCGCGCGCAGCTCCGCGTACAGCTCGACATTGGGCCCGGCCAGCATGCCGTCGCGATCGATGTCGGTGACCAGGAAGTCCGCGAAGCCTTCGGCCGAAAAACCGGCCAGCGTGTCGGTCAGCGGCGCCGATTCGAGCGCCTGCCAGCCGGCGGTGGCGACGCGGAAGACGCCGGCCGCATCGGCACGCGCATCGAGCGCGAGCGTGATCCGGTGACTGCCGTGGGTCGCGGCGATTGCGCGCACCGCGTCCGGATCCTTGATCGCGAGGCTGCCGATGACGACCCGCGCGACACCGGCGGCGAGCAGCCGCTCGAACTCTGCCGGGCCACGCACGCCGCCGCCGGCCTGCACCTTTAGTCCCGTCTCACTGGCAATCCGGGCGATCACGGCCAGGTTGCCACCCTCGCCCGAACGCGCCCCATCGAGGTCGACGAGGTGCAGCCAGGTGGCGCCGGCGTCGGCATAGCGACGGGCCAGATCGAGCGCGTCGATCTCGTAGCGCGTCTCGCGGCCGAAGTCACCCTTCTCCAGGCGCACGACACGGCCGCCGATCAGATCGATCGCGGGATAGACGATCACGTGAGGTCCTCCGCGCGCAGGCTCAGGAAGTTGGACAACAGGCGCGCGCCGACCGCCGCCGAACGCTCGGGGTGGAACTGCGCGCCCATGAAGTTGCCGCGACCGACGATCGCCGAGAAGCGCTCACCGTGCTCGCAGGCGGCCAGCGTGAGCGCCGAGACCGGCGCGGCAAAGCTGTGCACGAAGTAGGCGTAGTCGCGCGGGCCGAGGCCGGCGAGCAGCGGGTGTGTCGGCAGTGACGCAGCCGCCGGGCTCTCGCTGGCTGCTGCCCCCTCTCCCCAACCCCTCTCCCGCGAGGGGAGAGGGGCTTTTGAAAGCTCGCCAGTCCCAGGCTCATTGCGTGCCCTCGTGCCCTCGTGCCCTCGTGCCCTCGATTCCTGTCCGCCCTGATCGAGACCTGGTCGCATAGGGCGCGCACCATCGGGCTGTCGGCTGGCGGCTTCGGCCCCCTCTCCCCAACCCCTCTCCCGCGAGGGGAGAGGGGCTTCAGAGACGTCTCCAGTCGCCGCCTCGCTGCGTG
>JANJUH010000243.1 GCA_024710675.1 Lysobacterales bacterium | reverse complement strand
CCCTGCCAGCGCCGGGTTGAGGAGTCGTGAAGTCCGCGGGGATCCTGATCCCGGCTGCTCCGCTGGCGTATGCGCTGATCCGGGAATAAGCTCATGTGACCCATCCGCAACGGATCGTGTCGTGCGCACCGTGATCTGGTCGGTCTTGCTGATGATGGCGCTGCCGGTGGCGGCGGAGAGGCCGATCGCGGCCGAGATGCCGGTCGCGTCCGCGCCACTGCGGTCGGTGGTCGATGAACTCGGGCGCTGGCATGTCGAGATCGAGTTGCCAACCGGGGGCGGCTTCTTCACCGTCGATGCGGCCTCCCTGGAACCGCTCGCCCAACTGGGCGCGGTCGCAGAACCCAATCCTGCGTCCGAGGCGGCATGGTTGCGTAATCCCAGATCGTCGAACCCCTACCCCCTGAAGCCGCTGCCGGGCGGTGGCCATTACGGAAGGGCGGACGGCTGGGACAACCACAAGGCTTTCGATGAGCAGGGACGCCTGATCTGGCATGGGCGGATGCATTCGGTCGATGTGCGGGGCGATCGCTCCTTCGTCTTCGTACGTACCGCCGGTCGCGTTGTAGGACGCTACGCGTATTGCGATGCGAGCCAGGACGTGGCGACGGCCCGCTGTGTCGATCTGGATTTCGGCAGCGAATTCGACATGCGCGTGTTCGCTGCGCCTTCCGCCGCCGATGGCGGGCTCCTGATCAGCCGTGAGCGCTATCCACCCGGTTGGCCGGCGATTCCCAGGTATGTGCAGCCGACGCCGGTCCGTGTGGCGCGCTTCGGGGCAAACGGCGAGCGGATTTGGACCCGGGACATCAGCATCGCTCCAGGATGGGGTGGAAGCATCGCCGGTGGCTGGCTGCATGAGCGCATCGTGGTGCTCTACGTATCCGACGGCCGCTATCGCATATGGGTCGCCAATGCCCGCGACGGTTCGGTACTTTCCGATCGACCCTTCGAGCCGCCGGTCACGGCCCTTGGCGGAAGGAGCATTCTGATCGACCCCTTCGGCGTTACGGTGCTGTGGTCGACGGGCACCGCGCCTTCGGAGAGGCGGCGGACCTGGGTCTTGCAGCAGCGCGATGTCCAAGGACGAATCGAGTACGAGGTGCCCGTGGCCGGATTCACCGAGCCCAAGGTCCTGCGCACTCACGAGGGCGGCACTTTGGTGCATGAGGCCATGGGCCGGGTCTTCGAGCGACGGGATGCCATCGGTCGCTTGCTGTGGCGCATCCGGTTGCCACTGGAAGAGAAGGTCAGCAGCGTGGCGGTCGACCGCGAACGCGTGCTGGTGGCATTGAGCAGCGGACGCGAGCCCGGGGTGACCGTACTTCGGCAATACACCCTGGCCGGTGGCCATGCCCAACGCGAGCGGCGATTGCGGGATTGGATGGTGCTGCCGTCCTATCTGCACGCCGTGACGGCAGGCGATGAGCTTTGGCTGCTACTGCGCTATTCGCTTCGACAGAGGGACGCGCTGTTGACCATCGATCCCTCCGGCACACGGGTCCTGCGCTGGCTGGATCCGGGTGGTTTCCACTGGCTCCAGCGCATTCCGGGCGTGCGTGTTCCGATGGCCTTGGTTCATTCCAGCGCTTGGACGCCGGGCGGTACAAGGTACGAATTGCAGGTCCTCGGTCCAGGCGCTCAACCCACAGGGATCGCGACGAGTCGCGCGGGTGTGTTTGTGGGCGGCGACCGCGCGGTCGTCCTCGATGACGGCCGGATCCAGCTCCTGCGGGACCTGCCCGGAGGCGGACTGGAGCGGCAACGCTGGATGCCGGATGGCCGGCTGGACGACGTCGTGCTCCTCAGTCCGCGGGTGCCAGGCAGTTACTGGACTGCGCGCCAGTTCACCGACGGCACAGGCCTGATCGCCAGTGATGCGGGTCCGATCCATACCTTCAACAACGAAGGCACCCTGCAGCTGACCGGACAACTGTCTCCGCACGACAACTGGCACGCGACATTTGGCGGATTCGCACTGTTGGATCCCCTGCCTGGTCTTCCACTGAGGAGTGTGCACGGCATCCCTGGCATTCCGCTCGGACCCGTTCCGCCCTTCCTGGTCGGTCTTCCGAGGGAGACCTGGGTCGATCGTCGGGGTCAGGTGCGCTGGACGCGCCATTACGGCCTGGAGGAGGCACTGGGCGACATCCTGGAGTTGGCGGGTGGGCACCATGTGCTCAGTGACGGACTCCGCCCGATCGACCTCGACAGTGGACAACTTGGGCCACCCCTCCACTTGCCCATCGTGCCAGGCCGAGTGATGGCGCGAGGCTCATTGGCCCAGCGCGATCTTCTGGTGGTCACTGAAGAACTTGATCGCCCGATACGACTGTTCCGTATCGACATCGCCGCCCTTGAGGCCACGGAGTTGCCGCTGGCGCTTCCCAACCATGTCAGCAAGGTCGAGATCATCCCGGCGCGAGATCTTTCTTGGCTGCTGGCTTGTCATCGGAGTCATGCCGCGGAAGCCTGCTCGGTGCGGCACTACCCCGCCCACTGAGCCTCAGCGCAGCTCCACCGCCGCCGCCGGGCCGCGCCATGGGAACTTCAGGCGCACGCGGCTGCCGTCGACGACGGCACCCCGTTCGACAGCGGTCAGCGCCTTGGCATCGGCGACGAGCGGCAGCGGCTGGCCGTCGGCGAGAAAGGTCTCGTGGGCCGGCGGGTTTTCGACGACCAGCGTGACACTGCGGGTCTCTGGCTTGCCGGCGTAGTCGCCGCCGCCGCGGGCGAGCGCGATGGTGAGCGCGCTGTCCTGCTGGCGTGCGCGGAAGGTCAGGAGCTCGCTGCGACCGTCCTCGATGGCGGTACGGAGTTCGCCATCGTCCTCGTACATCCGGCCCGCGCCCACGGGCGCCGAGGGATCGGCGTAGTAGCGCAGTTCGAGCTCGGCACTCGAGTACTCCCCGGCATGGCGGTGCACCGGCACCAGCGGGACGAAGTGGCCGGCGCGCGCCAGCACCGGGATGTGCTCGGGCTCGAGCTTCATCTCGACCGTGCGACCGCCCTCGATGCGCTCGCCGCTGTGGAAGTCGAAGTAGACGCCGGCCGGCAAGTCGAGCGTCTTGCGGCGCTGGCGGCGTTCGGTGACCGGCGCCACCAGCAGCGCGTCGCCCCAGAGATAGGCGTCGTCGCGAACGAAGAGCGCGGGGTCCGACTCGTCGAGGAAGCTGAGCGGACGGGTCAGCGGCAGGCCACGCGTCGCGTTCTCCCAGGCCAGCGTGTACAGGTAAGGCATCAGCCGGTAGCGGAGTTCGATCGCAGCCAGGCTGCGCTCGCGCGTGCGGCGGCCGTGGAAGACCGGTTCGCTCGGGATGTGGTCCTGCGCGTGCGGGCGGAACACCGGCTGGAAGACGCCGTACTGCAGCCAGCGCTCGTAGAGCTCCGGGTCGAAGCGCTCGCCGCCGGCAAAGCCGCCGAGGTCCGAGTGGTTGTAGCCCATGCCGAGCAGGCCCATCTGCAGCGCCAGTTCGACCTGCGGCTTCAGGCCGCCCCAGGAGCGATCGACATCCCCGGTCCACGGGATCATCCCGTAGCGCTGCGAGCCCGCCGCACCGGCGCGCATCAGGATGAAGGGACGCTTGTCGGGGAAGGCGCGCACATGGTTCTCGTAAACCATCTGTGCCCAGGTGTGGCCGTAGGCATTGTGCACCTCGTCGGCGATGCCGGCGACGTGCACCGTGTCCTCCGGATGCACCTCGGGCTCGCCGAGATCACCCCAGACGCCGTCCATGCCCTGCTCGAAAAGGCCCTGGTAGATGCCCCAGAACCACTGCTGGGCCTCGGGCTTGAAGATGTCGATCAGCCCGGTGTTGCCGAAGTAGAAGTCGAAGGTCTTCGGTTTTCCGGCCAGGTCCTTGGCCAGCACATCGGCGGCGACCACCTCGTCCCAGCGCGAGCTGGTGGTCAGCACGAAGGGCTCGGTGACCAGCACCGTGCGCACGCCATCGGCCTTCAGGTCCGCCATCATGGCTTCGGCGGTCGGGAAGGTGTTGCGGTCCCAGCGCAGATGGCCCATGTGGCCCTTGATGTCGGGCCCGAACCAGTAGATGTCGATGACCACCGCATCGAGGGGAAAGCCCAACTCGCGATGCTTGCGCACCACCTCCCGCACCTCGGCCTCGCTGCGATAGCCGAAGCGCGAGGCGTAGTGGCCGAGCGCCCAGCGCGGCGGCAGCGGCTGGCGACCGGTCACGCGGGTGTAGTGTTCGAGGATCTGCGGATAGCTTTCGCCACTGACGACGACGTAGCCGACGCGGCCGCCGATGGCCTCGAAGTGCATGACCTCGGCTTCGGTCTTGCCGAGGTCCATCACGCCCTTGGCCGAGTTGTCGAAGAGCAGCAGGTACTTGCGGTCCGAGAGCACCGCCGGCAGGCTGTAGTACATCTGTTCGGCGTGCGTGGTGTAGCCGTAGCTCGGCTTGTTGTAGAGCGGCAGGCGCTGGCCGCGGCGATCCATGCCGAGCACGCGCTGGCCGCCGCCGACCAGCTGTTCGCCCTCGGCCAGCTCAAAGCGGAAACCGCGCTTGCCGGCATAGGCATAGCCGCCGCGTTCCTCGGCGAGGAAGCTTTCCCAGCTGCCGTCCGGGCGCGCACGCTCGTGGCGGATACGGAGCGGTGACTTTGCGATGACTGCCCGCAGTGCGCTGGTGCCGTAGACCAGGGACTCGGCTGTTTCCGTCAGCGTCGCGCCCTGCGGCACCGCCGGCTGGGCGATCGAAAAGGAGGCGAGCTGGCGATCACCCTCGGGTTCCAGGTGCACCTCGAGCGCCTGCGGGGTGTGGAAGCGCAAGGTCAGCCTGCCCTCGTCGCTCGTGATCACCAGGGCTTCGGGTTCGACGACGTGCGAGCGGTAGTTGGCGGCGAGCGCCAGGGCCGGGGCGAGGAGCAGGGCCGCCAGCGCGAGGAGCGTGGCGAGGAATCGGGTCCCGTTGTCCCGCGCAGCATGGAGTCCGCGCGTCGCAGGGTGTGGTGGGGGGGGGGGCCCCCCCCCCCCCCGGGGCCGGGGGGGCGGGGGGGGGGG
>JANJUH010000195.1 GCA_024710675.1 Lysobacterales bacterium | reverse complement strand
GCGATGCTGCCGCGGCTCGAGTCGGCGCTGCTACCGGGCGACCTGCTGCTTCTGACGGCAGACCACGGCAACGACCCGAGCTGGCGCGGCAGCGATCACACCCGCGAACAGGTGCCGATCATGGCCTTCGGCCCCGGCCTGGCTGCCGGCTCCATCGGTGTGCGCGATGGCTTTGCCGACATGGGCCAGAGCCTCGCCCATTGGTTCGGTCTGGCCCCGCTGTCGCAGGGCCGCTCTTTCCTATGAGCGCTCTCGCTTCCCGAGCACGAAGATCTGCGGCAACAGCTCCTCGGCGCGCATCCTGACCATCCGCGCATCCGGACCCAGGAAGCACACCTCCGCCGAACGCCCGAACTCGACGATGCGCTGGCGACAGGCGCCACAGGGCGGAATAGGCATCGGGATGCCCTCTGCGTCGGTGGCGCTGATGGCCACACGGGCGATCTGCACTGTCGGACCCTCGGCCAGGATGGCGGCTCCGATCGCATGCAATTCGGCGCAACCGCCACTCGGCAAGGCGCCATTTTCCACATTGCACCCGGCGTAACGGCCACCGCGGACCGTTTCGATCGCAGCGCCGACATGGAGCTGGGAATAAGGCGCATAGGCTTGCCGGCTGGCCGCGGCAGCCAATGCCATCAACTCATCGTCCTGACTGGCCATTGCTATCGATCCCCATCGCCCGGGCCGATAATGCCGCATCGGAGCAGCGAGACATCCCCTGGGAGAGCCGCTTCGGCCAGTGTGCGCGGATCAGGGCTCCTCAGCCCACAGCTTAGCCAGTTCGATGCCGATGTTCTCCGCCCCCGCTGATTCGAGGTTGCTCAGCACCACCAGTCCGTCGCCACTGGCAGGATCGAAGGCCAGGTAGGTCGAGGTGCCGGACCAGGATCCCGAGTGCGAGACCCGCCCCTCGTCATCGATGTGCCAGCCGTAGCCGTAGCCTTGGCCATCGGTCACGATGGGACGGCCATTGTCCAGCCTGCCATTGTCAAAGGCGCGCGCGAGCAGCGTCTCGTCGAGCACGCCTCCAGCGTGCAGCGCCACCAGCCAGGCCTGCACATCGGTCAGGCTGGCGTAGACATTGCCGTCGCCGGTGATCGAAGAGGGCAGTTCGGAGCGCACCACCTTGCCGTCGTCGTCCTGCGTGTACCCCCGCACCTGCTTCGGAAAGCGCCGCTGGTGATCGTCAAGCACCTGCGCCGTGCGCATCCCGGCGCGAACAAAGAGCCGCTCGCGGGCGAACTGGGCGAAGGACTGGCCGCTGCGCTCTTCGACGATCCGGGCCAGCAGCGCATAGCCGGAGTTGTTGTACTCGTAGCGTTGCCCCGGCGCGCGCCGCGGCGAGTGCCCGCTGATCCAGCGCACGTGTCCCGCGCTGTCGAGGCGAATGAACTCCTCGTCGCTGCCATCCCAGTCGTCGCCCGTGTAGTCCGGCAGGCCCGACAGGTGCCAGACCAGGTCCCGCACGGTCACCGCCCTGCCCTCGGGCGCCACCGCAAAGCCCGGCAGGTACTCGGAAACCGCCACCGCGGGATCGACCTTGCCTTCCTGTTCGAGCAAGAGGATGGCCGCTGCGGTGTACTGCTTCGAGACCGATGCCAGGTCGAACAAGGAGTGCTCGTCGATCGGAATTCCGGCCTCGACGTCCGCCATGCCCACGCAGGCCTGGACCAGAGGGCGTCCACCGGAGACCAGAGCCACTGCCACTCCCGGACCGTCGGCTGGAAAGTGCTCCGACAGCAGCGCACGGAGGGCCGCCCCATCCGCTGCGGCCGCGGCAGGAGCCACGAACAAGGCGAGCAGCGCCGCTGTCCACAGTGAGCGATTCATGGTCCTGCCCCCGCATTCCCCGGAAGCGCGACAATGCCACCAAGCATGTCCAGCGGCCAATCCCGGGCACGGCAGGCGGTCAGGCGGGTGCGCGCGGATCGGCCAGCCAGCGCCGGAACCAGCCCTGCGCGTGACGGGCCACGGCCTCGAGTGCACCCGGCTCCTCGAACAAGTGGCCCGCACCTGCAACGACCGCCACTTCGTGCGGCGCCGTGATCCTCGAGGCAGCGGCACGATTCAAAGCGAGCACCTCGCGATCATCGCCGCCAACGATGAACAGAACTGGCGCCTTGACATGCTGAAACGCCGACACCGAGGCAAGATCCGGACGTCCACCGCGTGACACCACGGCAGAGATACCCTGCGGCAGGCTTGCAGCCACCTCCAGTGCCGATGCGGCGCCAGTGCTGGCCCCGAACAGACCGATCGGCAATCCGGCGGTGCGCGGATCGCTGGCCGCCCAGTCGACTGCGGCGGCCAAGCGGCTGGACAGCAGCCCGATATCGAATCGGTTCTCGATCGCCGTGTCCTCGGCAGGCGTCAGCAGGTCCAGCAACAGCGTGGCGAACCCGTCGGCCACCAGCGCTGCCGCCACCTGCCGGTTGCGCGGGCTGCGCCGGCTGGAGCCGCTGCCGTGGGCGAAAACGACCAGTCCGCGCGGGTACTCCGGCCGGCTCAGATCACCTTGCAATGTGGTTTCCGCGAGTTCGATGGACACCGGCTCGACTTTGGCGTCGCTCCGGGCAGCGCCTGCCAGGCAACGCGCCACTTCCGCATCCTCGACCTGGTCGAAGCGCCGGTAGAACTGCCCGACGGCAGCGAAATCGCGTGGTGCGGCCAGGCAGACCACCTCGTCGGCGATGCCACGGATCTTTTCGAGCGATTCCGCCGCAGCCACCGGGACCGCGCAGACCAGGTGCGCCGGACCACGCCGGCGCACCGCGTGCAGTGCGGCGATCATCGTGGCGCCGGTGGCCAGGCCGTCATCGACGACAATCGCAGTGCGGCCCGCGACGTCCACCCGCGGCCGGCCCGGAGTCCAGCGCTTGCGGCGTTCGCGGATGGTGTCCAGTTCATGGCGTGCCGCGGCATCAAGCCACTCGCGATCGGCACCGAGGCGCTCGGCGTATTCCGCCACGTAGCGCCAGCCGGTCTCGTCGACCGCGCCGACGGCCAACTCGGGCTGGCCCGGCGCACCGAGCTTGCGGACCAGCACGATGTCGAAGTCGGCATCGAGCAGGCGCGCCAGCTCCAGTCCCATCGGCACCGCTCCGCGGGGGATGGCCAGCACCACGCTGGCTGGTCCCCGGTGACGGGCGAGCGCAGGCGCGAGCCGGCGCGCGGCGTCCAGGCGATCGTCGAATAGCCATGGGTCCATGCAGCGACTACAAGCCAATCGTGAGTTTCCTGCCTTGACCGCGCTCAAGGCAGGTGGACCCGCCGGTGGAGGTCTTGAGCGAAGGCGGCGAGTCGTGGAGGCGCAGTCCGGCCGCCTGGCCGGCAGTACCCGCGCGTGCGGGTCGGGCGAACCCGGATCGGCAGGCATCTGGTTCCGAACTGACAAGCCTTAGACCGCCCACTCCGCTACACTCGGTCACGAAGCACGACCCTCGTGGCTGTGCCTGCCCAATTGGCCTTCATCGAGAAGCATGCCTGCCTCGCTACCGGTCCCCCCCACCCTGATCGAGCTTGCCTGTCGGATCCATTCCGAATGCGAGGCGCTCAGCGCCACCTGGGTCACCACCGAGGCCGAGACGCTGCAGGCCGACCTGGAGCGCCTGTCCGATTTTGCCGCCAACCTCGACCACGAGCCCCTGCAGGCCGCGGCACTGGATCTGTACGCCTTTTTCGGGCATCTGCTCGAGACCCAACCCTCGACCAGCCAACTGCTGAGACTCAAGGGCCTGGTCGAGGCCATGCGGCTGGTGATCCCCGGCGCGCGCGAAGAGACGGTTTCGGCCCCTCGCACCAGCCTGCTTGGCGTGTTTCCTGAACGCCAGGTGCCCGACAGGGTGAGCGCGCGACTACAGACCCAGGGCTTTGAGCTGGTCACGACGGCAGACGCCGACCGCGTTGCCGATTACGTCGATCACGCGCTTCCGGCGGCCATCCTGACCGACACGGCGCTGGTCCAGTCCCTGACCGAACTGCTCGATCAGCTGGCCGATACCCGGCCGGCCCTGGCCAGGGTGCCGCTGCTGGCGGTCGGCAGCGGTGAATGCGGAGGCCATTCACGCCTGCAGGCCTTGATCGATGGCGCCGATGCCTGGGTCGACGGGTTGGACGGTACCGGACTGGCGAAGAGCATTGCCGCCGTGATCGACAGCGCCAGCGCCGATCCGTATCGAGTGCTGGTCGTCGATGACGATCGCCAGCTCGCAATGTACTGCGAACACGTCCTGCGCAGGGCCGGCATGATGGTTCGGGTCGAGCATCTGGCGACGGCGGTACTGCCGGCGGTCCGCGAGTTTCGCCCTGATCTGATCCTGCTCGACCTTTACCTGGAAGGCCAGGACGGCATGAGCCTGACCGGGGAATTGCGCCAGCACAGTGAATCCCTGGTGCTGCCGATCGTATTCCTCTCCGGTGAGCGCAATGAACTGGCTCGCTTCCATGCGATCGA
>JANJUH010000146.1 GCA_024710675.1 Lysobacterales bacterium | reverse complement strand
ATCGCATCGAAATCGGACAGTGTGAGCGGCACGCCGGCCTCGCGGGCCATGGCGAGCAGGTGCAGCACCGCATTGGTCGAGCCGCCGGTCAGCATCACCGAGGCGATCGCGTTCTCGAAGGCGGCGCGCGTCATGATCTGGCGCGGACGCAGGTCGGCGCGGACCAGGTCCATCACCGCGCGGCCGGCTGCCTCGGCAGCGGCGGGCTTGTCGGGGTGCAGCGCCGGCAGATCGGTGCCTTCCATGCTGGCGATGCCGAGGAAGGCGAGCGCGGTGGATAGCGTATTGGCGGTGAACTGGCCGCCGCAGGAACCGGCGCCGGGGCAGGCCTTGCCCTCGAGCTCCTTCAGCTCCTCCAGCGACATCTTGCCGGCCGCGCAGGCGCCGACCGCCTCGAACACGTCCTGGATCGTCACGTCACGGTCATGGAAACGGCCCGGCATGATCGAGCCGCCGTAAAGGGCCAGGCCCGGGATGTCCATCCGCGCCAGCGCCATCGCCGCGGCCGGGATGGTCTTGTCGCAGCCGGTCAGCACGACGACGCCGTCGAGCGAGTGGCCGCGCACGAAGAGTTCGATCGAATCGGCGATCCAGTCGCGCGAGACCAGCGAGGCGCGCATGCCCGCGGTGCCCATGCTGATGCCGTCGGAGATCACGATGGTGTTGGCCTCGACCGGCGTGCCGCCGGCCGCGCGCACGCCGGCCTTCACCGATTCGGCGAGCTCGCGCAGGTGCATGTTGCAGGGCGTGACGTCGCTGTGGGTGCCGACCACCGCGATCAGGGGCTTCTCGAGGTCCGCCGGCGTCAGTCCGGTCGCACGCAGCATCGCGCGGGCGGGCGCCTTGTCCGGGAAAGCCTTGATCGCATCGCTCCGCATGCCGCCTCCGCTGTCGGGGCGGCCGCGCCGACCCCGGTGGATTGAGTGATCGGACCGTTACCTGCCGTCAGTCGCGGGCGGCTTGCGGACGCGTTTGCAGACACGTCCCGTGCGGCCGGCGAGTGTTCAGGAAGGTTTGGGCGCCGTGATGGTGCATGGCAGCAAAGGTATCCGCCCCGGTCTGGGGAGTGTCAAGCACCGGGTTAGAGCAAATCGACCAAAGGCGGGGATGCAAACGATTCCATTGGATGCCAAAGCGGGGCTGGGGACTGGGGGCTGGGGCGAGTGCGCCGGTGCCCATGGCGAGCGGGCTGCTCTTCCGCGTGCGCCCGTTCGATGGTGGACCGATTCCACGCCGCAGAGGGCTTCTGCGGCACGCTTCATCGCTGTGAATCGCTCGGTCGCTGTCCCGTCTCGAGCGCCTCCGCCCGCCGCGCGATCTCCCGCGTCATGCCCTTGAACAGGAACAGGTGCGCCGGGACCAGCGCCCACCAGTACAGCAGGCCCCAGATGCCGGCCGGGTGCCAGTAGGCGGTGACGGTGAGGCGCGAGTGGCTGGCGTCGATGGGCTCGATCTCGAACTCGAGGACGCCGTTGCCCGGTGCTTTCAGGTCGAAGTTCAGGGTCAAACGGCGGGCGGGTTCGAGGCCGAGCACGGTCCAGTAGTCGATGGTGTCGCCGACGCGCAGCTCGGTCGGGTGGCGACGGCCGCGGGTCAGGCCGGGGCCGCCGGCCAGCCAGTCGATCCATTCGCGGATCCGCCACAGCGGCCCGCCATAGAAGTAGCCGACCTGGCCACCCAGCGAGGTCAGCACCCGCCAGAGCGCTTCGGGCGTGGCGGCGGCCACCGCGCTGCCGCTGGCGCGCCGCGCGTAGAAAGCGTAGTCGTGGCGGCCACCTCGGTACATCAGGGCGCCTTCGGTCCAGCGCGCGGCGACGCTCTGCGTGCGTTCGGCTTCCAGCGCCACCCGCACGCCCTCCTTGAAGCTCAGCAGTCGTTGCGGGACCAGTGCGCGCAACTCGGCATCGTCGGCCGGGATGTCGTGCGCCAGACCGCCGATCAGCGCGCGGGCGATGCTCGCCGGTACCGTGGTCACCAGCGCCAGCCAGTAGGCCGACAGCCCGGGCGTCAGCACCGGCACCGGGATGATCTTCGGGCGGCGGCCGACCACCTCGCCGTACTGGCGCATCAGATCGGCATAGCTCAGGTACTCGGGGCCGGCGGCATCGAGGATCCTTCCGGCCGCCTCAGGGATCGTCGCGACGCGGACCAGGTATTCGAGCAGGTTGTCGAGCGCGATCGGGCTCGATTTCGAGGACACCCAGCGTGGCGTGACCATCAGCGGCAGGTGGTTGACGAGGTCGCGGATCACCTCGTAGGCCGCCGAGCCGGCGCCGACGATGATCCCGGCGCGGATCTCGGTCACCGGCACCGGCCCGGCGCGCAGGCGCTCGCCGGTCTGCTGGCGCGAGAGCAGGTGTTCGCTGCGCGCGTCGGGTGGCACGAGGCCACCGAGATAGACGATGCGCTTGACGCCGGCGCGTGCCGCGGCGTCGGCGAAATGGCCGGCCGCCTGCACATCCAGCGCTCCGAAGTCACGCCCGCTGGCCATCGAGTGCACCAGGTAGTAGGCGATGTCGATGCCTTCGAGGGCCGCATCCAGTGTCTCTGGCCGCAGCGCATCGGCAGCGACCTGCTCCACCGGCCACTGGCGCGCGGCGAGCACCTTCGGATTGCGCGCAGCGGCGCGCACGGTCCAGCCCTCGGCGAGCAGTCGCGGCACCAGGTAGGTGCCGATATAGCCGCTGGCGCCGAAGACGAGGGCTCGGGGCGGTTTGGCCGGGTTGGATGGGTTCGGGGTCACCGGGCGGCCGGGGCGATGGGGCAATCGAGTATCGCAAAGCGCTGAGCGGCCGCAGGTGGTCCGGCGACACGCGAATGCGGCGCCCGACGGGGCTGCGGCCTCATGCAGGAGCGCCCTTGGGCGCGATCACGATTCCAGCAAGACTGTTTCGCGCGCAGAGCGCGCTCCTACAAGAGCCTGACGACTTGCGCTGCATCAATGCCGCCATCGGCACACGGGGAATACTCGACCGGACTTGGTCGCCTGGGAGGCCCGCCCATGTTGCAGATCCGCATCCACGGTCGTGGCGGTCAGGGCGTGGTCACGGCAGCCGAGATGCTGTCGATCGCCGCCTTCGAGCAGGGCCGGCACGCGCAGGCCTTCCCCAGCTTCGGTTCGGAGCGCACCGGTGCGCCGGTGATCGCCTACTGCCGCATCGACGACAAGCCGATCCGCATGCGAGAGCCGATCCTCGCGCCCGATGTGCTGATCGTGCAGGACCCGACCTTGCTGCACCAGGTCGACGTGTTCCAGGGCCTGCACGCCGATGGCTACGTGCTGATCAACAGCCGGCGCAGTTTCCACGACCTCGGCCTTGCCGAGATCGAGAGCCGTCACCGCCCCGAGCGCCTGGTGACGCTGCCGGCCAACGAGATCGCGCTCCGGCACGTCGGCCGGCCGCTGCCGAACGCGGTGCTGCTCGGTGGTTTCGCCGCGCTGTCCGGCCTGATCTCGCTGGCGGCGGTCGAGCACGCGATCCGCACCAAGTTCAGCGGCAAGGTGGCCGACGGCAATGTCGCCGCCGCTGCCGAGGCCTACGCCCACATCCGCCGCGAAGTCGAGGAGCTCAGTCATGCTCAAGCAGATTGAAGGGTCGCGCGCGGTCGCCGAAGCCGTGGCGCTGTGCCGGCCCGAGGTCATCTGCGCCTACCCGATCTCGCCGCAGACCCACATCGTCGAGGGCCTGGGCGAACTGGTGAAGAGCGGGGCGCTGGCGCCCTGCGAGTTCGTCAACGTGGAGAGCGAGTTCGCGGCGATGAGCGTGGCGATCGGGGCCTCCGCCGCCGGCGCGCGCGC
>JANJUH010000042.1 GCA_024710675.1 Lysobacterales bacterium | reverse complement strand
CCCGCGCGCCGCACGCGACCGCCGATGGCGGCCGAGCCCGGCCCACCGCGGCGGCGCGGGCCAACTCCGGCCAGCGCCCCGCCACCCGGCCCGACGACGATGAGTCGCCCTTCCGGCGCGAGCACGCGGATGGCCTCTTCGAGCACACCCTGCTCGCCATCGGACAGGCAGGGCCCGAGGCCATCGAGCACCACCAGCGCCAGGCTGTCGTCGGCAATCGGCCAGGCATCGATGGCACCGCGCAGGGCGCCGCCCAGGCGCCATTCTCTGCCACTGACCTCGAGGTCGAAACGCGTGCGCCCGAGGCGCTCATGCACACCCTGCCCTTGCGGGGACAGGCGCAGCGCCAAGCCGGGCGCATGCCGCCACCAGCGCTCGATCAGGCGCTCGCGCGCCACCAGCGCCCGTGCCGAGAGCACGGGACCCAGATGACTCCAGGGATCGCTGGGAGGCGCGGCGTACATCGATGGCGGGCGGGTGCGGTGTTCGGGGGACAGAACGGCCGGTGGCCGGCACGGCGTGCGTCGGCAGCATACCTGTTGCGGGCGGGCGCGAATCCTTGCCGGCCACCTGCGGATGTGGGTCTGGATTCATCCCGACACCGTGGTTTGCCTGGGTAAAAGCGTCCGGATGAATCCGGACCCACAAGCATCCGGACCCACGCAATCCGGACCCACCATCGACCCTGACCCACCGCAACGGCTGCCTACACGCGCTCCAGCGCCTGCGCGAGATCCGCGATCAGCAACTCCGGCTCTTCCAGCCCGATCGACAGCCGCACCAGGTTCCACGGCACGCCGCCGAGCTTCACCGGCGGCTGTTCGGGCTTTAGTAGCACCGCCATCGGCCACACCAGCGACTCGTGGCCGCCCCAGGACACGGCCAGCAGGAAGTGTTGCAGCGTGTCGCAGAAGCGTTCGATGGCGGCGATGTCCGCGGCCTCGAGTTCGAAGGACAAGAGACCCGATCCACCCGCCGACTGGCGCAGGGCCAGTTCGCGCTGCGGATCGCTGGCATGGCCGGGGTAATGGACCCGCGACACTTTCGGGTGCGCGGCGAGGAAGTCGACCACCTGCGCCGCACTCGCCCGCGAGCGCTCCAGCCTGAGCGGCAGCGTGCGCAGGCCGCGCAGCATCAGCCAGGCCTCGAACGGCCCTGGAATCGCGCCGAAGGTCATGTATGGCCCGCGGAAGACTTCCTCCAGCATCGACCGCGGGCCGCACAACACCCCGGCGACGACATCGCTGTGGCCGTTGAGATACTTGGTGGCCGAGTGCGCAACGAGGTCGATGCCGTGCTCGGCCGGACGCTGCAGCAGCGGGCTGGAATAGCTGTTGTCGCACAGCGTGCGGATGCCGCGCGGGCGCGCCAGCGCGGCCATGGCGGCGAGATCCTGCAGCTCCATGGTCAGCGAGTTCGGGCTCTCCAGCACGATCAGCCGGGTCTCCGGCCGCAGCGCCGCAGCCACCGCCGCCACCTCGCGGGCATCGACGAAATCGACCGCGATGCCGAAGCGCGGCAGCCAGTCGCGCAGCAGCACGCGCGTCCACGCGTAAGGCTTCTGCACCGCGACCACATGATCGCCGGCGCGCACGCAGGCCAGCACCCCGGCCGCCATCGCTGCCGCGCCGCTGCCGAAGACCAGCGCGTCCTCGGTGCCTTCGAGTGCCGCCAGCTTCTTGCGCAGCACCTCGACGGTCGGGTTGTTGCCGCGGGTGTAGAAGGCGCTGTCGTATTCGCTGCGACCGGCGGCGCGCATCGCCGCCACCGTCGGGAAGGCGAAATTGCTGGTCTCGAAGATCGGTGGCGTCACCGCGCCGCGCCAGCCGGCGCGATCCTCGCCGAGCTGGTTCAGGATCTCGCCGAGCGTGGGGCGCTCCGCCATCGCTGCGATCAGCGCTGGGTCAGCGAGGGCAAGGAGGCCCGCAATTCGCTGCCGATCTCGGGATCCTCGAGCGCCAGGCGGATCGTCGCCTGGACATAGCCGAGCTTCGAGCCGCAGTCATAGCGCGTGCCCTGGAAGCGATAGGCGTACACCGGCTGCTCGCCGAGCAGCGTGGCGATCGCATCGGTGAGCTGGATCTCGCCGCCGGCGCCGCGTTGCGTGCGCTCGAGCAGATCGAAGATGCGCTTGTCGAGCACGTAGCGACCGACCACGCCAAGGTTCGAGGGCGCCACGTCCGGACGCGGCTTCTCGACGATGCCGGACAGGCGCATCAGACACTCGGAAACCTCGTCGCCGGAAACGATGCCGTAGCGCGCCGTGTCCTTCCAGTCGACCGGCTCCACGGCGATCACGCTGCCACCCTCGCGCGCCTGCACGGCGGCCATCTGCGCCAGTGCACCGGGGCCGGTGCGATTGAGGATGAAATCATCCGGCAGGATCACGCCGAAGGGTCCCTCGCCCACCGCCGGACGTGCGCACAATACGGCGTGGCCAAGACCATGGGCCTCTGGCTGCAGCACGAAGACCGGCTTGACGTGGGCCGGCAGCGTCTCGCGGACGATCTTCAGCAGGGACTGCTTGCCGCCGCGCTCGAGGCGCTGTTCCAGTTCGAAAGCCGTGTCGAAGTGGTCGTTGATCGCACGCTTGTTGCGGTTGACCACGAAGACCAGCGTGTCGGCACCCGCCGCCACCGCTTCGTCGGCCGCCCACTGGATCAGCGGCCGGTCCATCAGCGGCAGCATCTCCTTGGGCACGACCTTGGTCGCGGGAAGGAAACGGGTGCCGAGGCCGGCCACGGGGAAGACGACGGTACGCAGGCGAGTGCTCATGGTCTTGGTGCGATGGCAAGGCGATGCCTCAAGCATAACCACGAGCGCTGACCGCAATGCCAGCGTGCCGAGTTGCCGGGCTTCAGCTCGAAGTGATCGTCGACCGACGCCATGGCCCCGATCCGTCGCAGCCCGCCCGCAGCGCAACCCGCATACTCGCCCACCGATCTTCCAGACCTGGTCCCCTGCCCCGGAGCCAAGATGCGTACCGAACGCCACCTGCTGACGCCCTGCGCCCCCGGCACCAGCCGCCACCTCGTCAGCCTGCACTATGGCCCTGCGGATGGCGGCCGCAAGGCCTATCTGCAAGCCGCGCTGCATGCCGACGAGCCGCCCGGACTGTTGGTGGGCTGGCATTTGCGCCGACTGCTCGCCGAAGCCGAGTCCGCGGCCCGTCTGCGCGGCGAGGTCGTGCTGGTACCGATGGCCAACCCGATTGGCCACGGCCAGCGCCTGCTGGGCCGCGGCATCGGTCGCTTCGAGTTGCCGAGCGGCGAAAACTTCAATCGCCACTACGCCGATGTGGCCGCGGCCACCTATGCGCGCCTGCGGCCGCAGATCGAGCAGGGCAGGCTCCCGGGTGTCGCCGATGTGCGCGCGGCTCTGCGGGCAAGTTGCCGGGAACTGCCGGCGCCGAGCGAACTCGAGAGCCTGCGCAAGACCTTGCTGACGCTGGCCATCGACGCCGACCTGATGCTCGATCTGCATTGCGACAACGAGGCGGTGATGCACCTGTACACCACGCCGAGCTTGTGGCCACGTCTCGAGCCGCTGGCCCGGCTGATCGGTGCGGAAGTCGCGCTGCTGGCCGGTGATTCGGGCGGCGATCCCTTCGACGAAAGCTGCTCGCTGGCATGGTCGCGGCTCGATGCGCTGCATGTCGCCGCCGGCGGCGCCGCCGAGGCCTGGCCCGAAGCCTGCGTGGCGGCCACCATCGAGTTGCGCGGCGAAGCCGACGTCAGCCACGAGCACGCCGCGGCCGATGCCCGCGCGCTCTTCGATTTCCTCGTCCACGAGGGCTACATCGAGGGCAAGGCGCCGGCCTTGCCGCCACTGAAGCGAGATGGTCGCCCACTGGCCGGTTCGATCCCGGTCTACGCGCCGCACGGCGGCGTGCTGGTGCATCGCGCGCGCCTCGGCGAGGAGATCGCACAAGGCGAGCCCATCGCCGATGTGATCGACCCACTGGAAGGCACCTGCACCACGCTGACCAGTCCGGTCGATGGCCTGCTCTACGCCCGCGAACACGGCCGCGTCGTCCACGCCGGGACGCGCATCGCCAAGGTCAGCGGCCTCGAGGCGCTGCGCAGCGGAGCCTTGCTGTCGGCCTGAAGCGTAGCGCGGGTTGCGCCCCCAGGCGCTACCCGCGTGGACTTTCCGCAAGCTCCCGCGGAGCCCGCTGCGCGGCCACCGCGGGCTACTGGGCAGTCCGAGCATCCGCTGACCGGCCTGCAGCGGAAGCGTCGGGATGAATCCCGACCCACAGAAGCGGGCACGAAGCGTATTGCGGGCTCATGCGACAGCCCGCGCAGAAGTGGGTCCGGATTCATCCGGACGCTCTTGGGGATGATCTGGAATTACACCGGCGGCCCCAGGTACACCACCACAAGCACCGCGCCCAGGCTGAGCGCATAGAGCACGATCGCCAGCCACAGCGGCCGCCAGCGTGCATCCGTGCCCTCGCCCGCCTTGTAGCCGGTCAGCATCGGCGTGACCAGGTCCTCGCGCTTCACCAGTCGGTACGCGGCGACGGCGAGCAGATGCAGGCCGATGAAGACCAGCAGGATCGACTGCAGCCACTCGTGCAGATCCGTCCACTCCTCGCTGGCATCGACGGAAATGCGCTCGGACAGCGGGCCGAAGGCGGCGATCTCGTCGTTGCTGAAAAGTCCCGAGACCGCCTGCAGCAGCACCAGTCCCAGAAGCGCCAGCACCGACAGCGCGCCGAGCGGGTTATGGCCCAGCCAGCGGCGCTCGCCGGGCTGGCCGAAAGTCGCCAGATAGTCGAGCAATGCACGCGGCCCGCGGACGAAATCGGCAAAGCGCGCGTGCTCGCTGCCGACGAAACCCCACAGGATCCGGAACAGGACGATCGACAAGGCCGCGTAGCCGAATCGGAAGTGCCACTGCATGTCGAGCCAGCCGTATTCGCCGGTCGCATACAGGCCGGCGATGCACAACACCAGCGCCCAGTGCGACAGGCGCACCGGCCAATCCCAGACCCGTACACGGCTCACAAGCCCACTCCTTCGATGGCATCCGAGGCCGGCTCGAAGCCGGCCAGGCGTGCGAAGGCATGGCCACGCTCGGCATAGCTGCGAAAGGCATCAAAGCTGGGCGCACCGGGCGAGAGCAGCACGACGCCACCGGCCGGCAACATCCGCCGCGCACTGCTGACGGCCTCCTCCAGATCGGCCGCCAGATGCAGCGCCGGGCGCTGCTCCGGCGCGAGCCCGGCGAGGCTGTCCTCGAGGTGGGCGTGGATGCGCGGCCCGTTCTGGCCCATCGCGACGATGCCGGCGGGCGCGGAAAGCGCCATCTGGCGCGCGAAATCGCCCCAGTCCAGGCCGCGATCGAAGCCACCGACGAGCACCGCCACGGGTCGTCCCTCGAGGCTGGCCAGCGCCGCCAGCGTGGCCTCGGGCGTCGTCGCGATGCTGTCGTCGACGTAGGCGATGCCCTCGCACTCGCCGACCAGCGACAGCCGGTGCGGCAGCGGCCGGAAACTGCGCACGGCGCCGAGCAGGCCGCGCGGATCGTGACCGAGCGCCTCGACGATGGTGAAGGCACAGGCGAGGTTGCTGGCGTTGTGCGCGCCCTTGAGCGCCGTGTCGGCCAGATCGATCACGCGCTCCTCGTCATGCCAGACCTCGTGGCCACGTGCGTGCCAGAAACCGCGGTGATTGAACAGCGCGCGCCGCTCGAAGCCCTCGCAACGCGCCATCAGGCGCGCGTCAGCGGCATTGAGCACGGCCAGGTCGGGATTGGCCACATGCACGAGGCGCAATTTGTCGCGGTAGTAAGTCTCTTCGTCGCCGTGCCAGTCGAGGTGCTCTGGCGAGAGATTCAGCACCGCGGTGATGGCCGGATGACCGGTGAAATCCTGTGCCTGGTAGCTCGACAGCTCGATCACCCAGTAATCGGGTACCGGATCCGGGTCCATCAGCTCGATCAGCGGCAGGCCGATGTTGCCGGCCAGCGCGGTGCGCGCGCCGCTGGCGCGCAGCAGGCTGGCGACGAGCGCACTGGTGGTGCTCTTGCCCTTGGTGCCGGTGATCACCACGGTCTTGTCGTGGGCGTGCTGGGCGAACCATAGAGAGGTGCCCGAGATGAAGCGCGTGCCGCGAAAATGCGCCCATTCCATCGCCCGCTCATGGCGATACGGGCTGATGCCCGGCGACTTGATGACGATCTGGTAGGGCCCGAAGCTGCCCGCGCGCAACTCCTCGGCGACGACCTCGACCAGCGGATCGTCGCTGAAGTCCCAGTGTGCCGCCTCCTCGGGACTCAGGATGATCCCGATCTTCTTCTCCGGGAACAGCGAGCGCAGGAAGCGGTGGGCGGCCTGGCCTTCCTGGCCATAACCCCAGATCGCGACCTTGCGCATCACGAAGGCTTCGAGGCTGATCTTCATGCGTTCGTCCACAGGTGGATGGCGCGGATGATGCCTTGAGACTCGTGCATGGCATGCTGAATCGACCGATCGACAGCCTGCCTCCGCGGTGGCCGAAGGCCTAGGGCCATCTTGTGCAAGCGCGATTGACGCGCGACCGGGTGGGCTCAAGGCGAGGCCCTTCGCGCCACAAGGGCGCTCCCACATCCGGTGCGGGGATGCGCGCCCTGGCGCCGGTCCGCTGTGGGAGCGCGCTTGACGCGCGACGCTTGAGCGCGAACTCGAGGCCAGCTCCTTCGCGCCACAAGGGCGCTCCCACATCCGGTGCGGGGATGCGCGCCCTGGCGCCGGTCCGCTGTGGGAGCGCGCTTGACGCGCGACCGGCTGGATGCCGCGCCTCAGGCCAGCAAAGCCCAGAGCCGCTCCGGAATCCGATGCGAGCCGTGCGGCGCGAGCAAGGTGGCGATGTCGGGCGGCGGCGCGATCGCCGGGGCGATTGCCTCGGCGTAGTGGCGCACCACCACATCCTCGCGCCAGTCGGCCCGCTCGGCCAACCGTGCGAAGGCCGCACGCGACTCGCGGCCCTCGCCGACGCACTCGAAGGGCTTGGCGGCGCCGAACTCGGCCAGCGCCTCGAAGCCCTCGATCTGTTCGGGCTCGTCCAGCAGGTTGCGCCCGAAGATCGCCAGCAGCGCCGGCTTGGCGAGAAAGGGCGCGAGTGCCAGGAACACGAAGCGGCACTTCGGGCACTGCCCGCACCAGCGCGCGCTCGGGCGCTCGCCGAGCAGGCGGAAGTTGCGGTTGCAGCTCGAAAACAGCGCGTGGTAGCGCGTCAACCCGGCGAAGCGCTGCGCCACGGCCAGTTCGCTCAGGGGCCGCAGCAGCGAGTAGTAGCGCAGGTCGGCAGCAATGTGGGCGTCGATGTACTCGGCCAACGCGTTCTCGAAGACGAGCCCCTTGCTCCACTGGTGGTTCACCTCGATTCCGCCGTGCTCGAGGTTGCCGACGCTGGCCGAGGCTTCGTTGGAGAAGACGATCGCGTCGTACCCATAGAGCAGCGCAGCGCAGACCAGGATCGCCGAATTGATCGCGGTCACCGGGATATGCCCGTTCCAGGCGCCCTGGCGATTCAGCTCGAAGAGCTCGGGCGCCAGCTCGCGGCCAATCGCCAGCATCGGCTGGCCGGTCGCCACGGCACAGGCACGGATCAATTCCGAGCGCCCGACCCAGGTGACCGCGAAAGGTTCGCCGGCCTGGCGCAGCAGCTCGACGCTGACCAGCGAGTCCTTGCCGCCGCCGATCGGCACCAGGGCCCGGCGCGGCAATCCCAGCTCACTGGCTGCGTGCGCTGCGGGACCGGCCGGAAAGTGGATGCGGCCGCGCAGGTCCAGGTGGTTCTCGTGGGCGAACTCGCCCAGACCGTGCAGGTAGACCTGCTCCAGCAGCGCCGCCAACGCGGCATCGAAGGGCTCGCCATCGACGATGATCTCGGGCGGCAGCAGGGCCTTGTAGTAGCTGACGCCAGCGATGCCGTGCAGCAGCGCCAGCGCGCGCGCGAAGGCGACCCCGCGGCCTTCGGGAACGCTCTCCGGCGCACCCGGAAAGCTGATGCGCTCGATCAGTTCCGGGCCCTCGTCGAAGGCATAGCCGAGTTCGACCACACCGGCTTCGTAGACCGCACGGGTGAAGCGGAAGCGCTGGGCGGAAGGACGCTCAGAGATCGTCACGGTAGACCTCGACTGGCAATCCGCGCAGGTTATAGCGCGAGGCCATCGCCGCGCCGTAGGCGCCGGCATTGGCGATCAGCAGCACATCGTCCTCGTTGCACGGCGGCAGCAGGCGATCCTCCCCCAGCACATCGCCCGATTCGCAGATCGGCCCGACCACCTGCACGCGTTCCTGCCCGGGCTCGGCGAGGGCAGCCAGGTGCACGATCTCGTGCCAGGCCTCGTACAGCGCCGGGCGGATCAGCGTGTGCATGCCGGCATCGACACCGACGAAGCGGGTCTGGCCCTTGCGCTTGACCTGGGTGACGCGGGTCAGCACGACGCCGGCCTCGGCGACGAGGTACCGCCCGGGCTCGATCCACAGCTCGAAACGCGGGTACAGCGCCTTGACCTCGGTGAGCGCCGCATCGAGCGCCGCCATCGACAGGGGCAACTCGCCCGGTTCGTTGGGCACGCCGAGGCCACCGCCGATGTCGATCACGGCCACGCTGGGGACACGCTCGGCGAGCGCCGCCAGTTCGCCATGGACTGCTTTCCAATGGGCGATGTCGAGGATGCCGCTGCCGAGGTGCGCGTGCAGCCCGACCACGCGCGCGCCGGCCGTGTGCGCCAGCGCCAACGCCTCGCCGAGGTCACCGGCGGCGATGCCGAACTTGCTCTTCTCGCCGCCGGTGCGGACCTTGTCGTGGTGGCCGAGGCCACGCCCGAGGTCCAGGCGCAGCAGGATCGGGCGTCCGGCGAAGAGCTCGGGCCAGTCGGCGAGGATCGACAGGTTGTCGACGGTCAGGTGGACACCAGCC
This sequence comes from Lysobacterales bacterium, assembly GCA_024710675.1. Classification (GTDB taxonomy): domain Bacteria; phylum Pseudomonadota; class Gammaproteobacteria; order Xanthomonadales; family SZUA-5; genus JANJUH01. The sequence continues at coordinate 11,705 of JANJUH010000042.1, read as the reverse complement.
GCCAGTGCCGCGACGTACTCGGCTCGCGGCGCGAAGTTGGGCGTGAACAGGATGCGCTCGGGCGGCAGCTCGGGCAGCGTCGCCTGCACGTGGGCCAGCTCCCCCGCCGAGACGCACTCCATGCCGAAGCCGGCGGCGGCGAGCGCGCGTAGGATCTCGGGGTGCGGGTTGGCCTTGATCGCATAAAAGCGGCGATCGACGGCGGACAGGGCATTCAGCCTCTCGGCGCGAGCGGCCACCGTCTGTCCCGAATAGACGTAGAACGGCGTCGGCTCGCGCGCGGCCAGTTTCAGCAACTCGCGCTGGCGTTCTTCCCACCAGCGCTGCAGCCGCGGCGCCTCCTCGCCGGCAATCGCCTGCCACGAGGGGCCGAACACCGGATCGCCGTCGGCGCCGGTCAGGCGCGCCCGCACCAGCGCCGCGTGCAGCATCGGCACGATGCCGTCGGCATCGGCTTCGTCGATCACGAAGGTGAGGTTGAGGTTGTTGGAGGACTGCGAGACCAGGTGCACGCGGCGCGCGCCGACTTCGGCGAGCAACTCGCCCAGCCGGTGCATCATCGCGCGCATGCCGCGCCCGACCAGCGTCACGGCGGCACAGGGCGCGATCACCTTGACCCGGCAGACCTGCGCGAGATCGCCGCACAGGGCTTCCAGCACGCCGGCATCGAGCAGGTTGTCGCTGGGATCGAGCGAGACCGTGACATTGGTCTCGGCCGAGCCGATCAGGTCGACTGAAAGCCCGTGGCGCTTGAAGATCGCGAAGACGTCGGCGAGGAAGCCGACCTGCTGCCACATGCCGATGGACTCCATCGACACCAGCGTGATGCGGTTGCGCAAGGACACCGCCTTGACGCTGGGCGCGGCCTGCAGCGCTTCGGGCACGATCTCGGTGCCCGCCAGCGCCGGCCGTTCGGTGTCCTTGATCCACAAGGGCACGCGCGTCTCGCGGACCGGCCCGATCGCGCGTGGATGCAGCACCTTGGCGCCGGTGGTCGCGATCTCCTGGGCCTCGTCGTAATCGAGCCGACGCAGCAGGCGCGCGTCGGGGACGAGCTTCGGATTGGCGCTGAACATGCCCGGCACATCGGTCCAGATCTCGACCCGGCAGGCCCCGAGCAGCGCACCGAAATAGCTGGCCGAGGTGTCCGAACCGCCGCGGCCCAGCAGCACCGTGCGCCCGCGGCCCTCGCGGGCGATGAAACCCTGGGTGATGAAGGCGCGAGCACGCGCCAGCAGCGCCTCGCGCACCGCCGCACTCGGGCGCGGTTCGCATTGCGCCGAGTGGTAACGCATCCACTCGGTCTGGATCGGCTGCTCGCGGCTGGTCAGGTAGTCACGGGCGTCCAGCCATTCCACGTCGAGCCCGAGCGAGCGCAGGAAATGCGCGCCGAGCGTGCTCGAACACAACTCGCCCTCGGCCATCAGCCGCGCCTGCCAGGCGTGGCCGCCCTCGGGCGCGCGCGGATCGGCAACGAGTTGCCGCAGCCGCCCGGCGCGCGCCTCGAGGATCTCCGGATCGAGGCCCAGCTCACCGGCGAAGCTGCGATGACGCTCGATCAGCGCCTCGGCCGCCGCCGCCATCGCCGCGGCATCGCGGTGCAAGGCGGCGATCGCCTTCAGCGCATCGGTGACGCCGGACAACGCGGAGACCACGGTGACCACCGCCTGGCCGGCAGCGAGGCGCTCGCGCATCAGGTGGGCGATGTTCTCCCAGCGATGGCGGCGCGAGACGCTGGTGCCGCCGAACTTGAGGACGACGAACGGAGTAGAGGGATCGACCACGGGCGAGCGGTCCGTTGCGAGGTGGTTGACGCACTGCACCATAGCGCGCTGGAGCGCGCAATCCGACCCTCCGCGATGGCGGCATTCGGGCGATTGAAGGCTGCGCCGGCCGGCGATAACCTCTGGGCATCGAAGCGGATCGGGGAGGATCCGTGGACGCACCAGCCCGGACACCCGACGAACAGCCGCGGCCCTTCGTGGTGCCCTGCGCCGACCTGGGCTTCGATGCCCCTTTGCGCTGGCTACGCCTGGGCTGGCAGGACCTGCGCCGGGCACCGGCGCTGAGCGCGCTCTTCGGTGCCGTGATCGTCCTCGTCAGCCTGCTGGTGTCGGCGCTGGCCTGGTGGCTGGGACGATTCGCCCTGCTTGCCACGCTGCTCTCGGGCTTCGTCTACATCGCACCCTTGATCGCGGTCGGCCTCTACTGCGTCAGCCGCCAGCTCGCGCGCGGACGGACGCCCAGGCTCGCCGACTCCTTCATGCTGGCCGGCCGGGTCCTTGGCCAGGCCGGCGTCTTCGCGCTGGCCCAATTGGTCATCCTGCTGGTGTGGTCACGCGCCGGGATGATGATCAATGTGTTCTTCCCGGCCGAACCCGGGGACTGGGTGTCGCTCGCCGAGTTCCTCGCGATCGGCTCGGCCGTCGGCTCGGTGTTCGCGACGCTGACCTTCGCCACCGCCGCCTTCTCGCTGCCGATGATCGCCGACCGCGACGTCGACATGATCACCGCCTGCGTCTCCAGCGTGAACGCGGTGCTGCGCAACAAGGCGGTGATGGTGCTCTGGGGCACGCTGATCGCCGTGCTGACCTTCGTCGGCTTCGCCACGGCCTTCCTCGGTTTGGCGGTGGTCATGCCCTGGCTGGCCTACGCCGCCTGGCATGGCTACCGCGAGACACTGGATGCCTCGGGGTGGCCGGAGATGCCTTGAGGGAAGCTGCGGGTCCAAGCAGGCCGACGTAGGAGCGCGCTCTGCGCGCGAAGCAATCTTGCCGCGAGTTCTTTCGCGCCCGAGGGCGCTCCTACAAGCCTCTCGCTCACACCACCCGGCAGACCTCGTCGAAGGCGAAGCGCGGGCCGCGCGGGCGCAGGCCGGCGGGGTCGCCGTAGCCGAGGTTGACGAGGAAATTCGACTTGATCGGCGTGCCGGCGAAAAAGGCCTCGTCGACCATCGCCGCATTGAAGCCGCCCATCGGGCCGCAATCGAGGCCCAGCGCACGCGCCGCGATGATCAGGTAGGCGCCCTGCAGGCTGCCGTTGCGCAAGCCGTTGGCGGCGATCACATCCGGCTTGCCGGCATACCACTCGCGCGCGCCGGCGGCGTGCGGGAACAGGAAGCCCATCTTTTCGTAGAACTCGGTGTCGATGGCCACGATCGCGGTGACCGGCGCCGCCATGGTCTTGGCGACGTTGCCGGCATCCAGCGCGGGCTTCAGCCTCTCCTTGGCCTCGGGCGATTTCACGAAGACAAAGCGCGCCGGCGTGGTGTTGGCCGCGGTCGGTCCCCACTTCAGAAGGTCGTACAGGCGCTGCAGCAGTTCGTCGGGCACCTCGCGCGGCTGCCACTGGTTGTGCGTGCGCGCCTCGGTGAACAGCTGCGCCAGCGCCTGGTCGTTGAGTTCCATGGTCGTTCGCCTCGAATGCAAAGCCCGTCATCATAGGCAGCCCGATGTCACGACTGCATGCAATGCCCGAGTCCCGCACCTGCTGGGTGGTCAGCGATGGCGCTGCCGGCAACGAAAAACAGGCGCTGGCGCTCGCCTCTGGCCTGGGCTTGCGCCCGAGCGTGCTGCGCATCGGACTGAAAGTCCCGTGGCGCTGGCTCGCGCCGCGCTTTGCGCCGGTGCCTGGCGCTGATGCCTTCCTGCCGCGGCTGCCCGAACCCTTTCCGGAGATCGCGATCGGTGCGGGGCGAGTGGGCGCGGTCGCGCTGCTGAGCCTGAAGAAGCTGTCGGGCGGGACCACACGCACCGTGCAGATCCTCGACCCGCGCGTGGCCCCTGCGCGCTTCGACCTCGTCATCGCGCCCAGTCACGACCGCCTCGGCGGCGCCCATGTCATCAGCATCGACGGTGCGCTGCACAGCATCGACGCGGACTGGATCGCGCGCACACGCGCTGCCGACCCGCAAACGGGGGCCCGCGCCGCACCGCGCAGGGTGCTGCTGGTTGGTGGCCCGCGCCGCGGCGTTCCGCTCGATGCCGGCGTGCTGAATGTCGCCCTCGCCAGACTCGCCGACTGGCAAGCGCGCGAGGGCGGCAGCCTGATCGTGATCGGCTCGCGGCGCACGCCACCGGCGTGGCGTACTGCGGTCCGTGGCGCCCTGCCAGCAGGCGCCTCGTGCTGGTTCAGCGAGGCCGACGGACCCAACCCATACGCCAGCGCCATGGCCTGGGCCGATCGCCTGATCGTCAGCGCCGATTCGGTGAACATGCTCAGCGAGGCGCTCGGCACCGGCCGACCGGTCTACCTGCTGGCCGGTGGCCCCGCGCGCGGCAAGCTCGGGCGCTTCCACGACACCCTGCTCGCGAGCGGGCGCCTGCGCCGGCTCGACGAGGGACCGGCCGACTGGCCCTACCCGCCGCTGCGCGAACTCGAGCGCATCCTGCCCGAAGTCAGGCAGCGGCTGGCGCTGCCGGACTGAGCGCGACCGCCCGACCGCGTTCCTCGTGCTGGCGACCGGCGCGATAACCCACCCACGCCGCGAGCGCCGCCATCACCGCGCCGAAGGCATAGAGCCCGATGCCGGTCACGCCCAGAAGACCCAGTCCGCGCGCTGTCCACTGCGTGAACACATCGCTGAGCCGGTAGACGAAGGTGTCGATGAAACCCTTGCCCTTGTAGCGGATCTCGCGATCGAGCGTGGTGTAGCAACTCGCGAAGGCCGGCTCGCCGAAGGCAAAGCGGACGCCACGGCTGAGCACCTGGAACAGGGCGATCATGAAGGCGGTCGGCAGGATCGCCAGCACGCCGAAGCCGAGCACCAGCATCAGCGGCATCACGGTGAGCAGGCGCGCGGTGCCGAAGCGCAGGAACAGCCAGCGCGCCAGGAAGATCTCCAATGTCAGCGCCAGCAGATTGGTGAGCAGGTCGATCCGCGCGAAGTAGGCGGCGCGCTCGGCATCGTCGCTGAAGAGCTCGCGCACCATCAGGCCCTGCTGCAGATAGAGGATGCCGCCGCCGACGCCGAGCAGGATCATCAGCAGGGACAGCCAGCGCAGGGGCACCTTCTGCACCACGAGGCGGAAGGCGGCGAAGCTGGTGCCGCCGATCAGCGCCTCCATCTCGGCAGCGTCGCGGCGGCCACTGGCCTGCGCTGCCTGGCGTCCTAGCGCGATGGAGCACAGAAGTGCCATCGCCAGGAAGCCGAAGGACACCGCGAGGATGCCGTCGATGCCGAGGCGGCTGGCGAAGGTCATCGTCAGGAAGGCGCCGCACAGGCCGCCGGCCGATCCGCCGGCAGCGATGAAACCAAAGACCTTCTTCGCCTGCGATTCGTCGAAAATGTCGGTCATGTAGCTCCAGAACACCGACACCGTGAACAGCACCATCACCGACAGCCAGATGTAGAAGGTCGGCGCCATCGCGTCGCGCCAGGCATCGACCTGCCAGGCCAGGTGAAAGCCGACGATGCAGAGCAGGAAAAAGGCGTACACCGCCGGGATGAACAGCCGCCGCGGCCAGCGCGAGACCAGCGCGCCGTAGACCGGCTGGGCCAGCAGCATGACGACGAAGGTGCCGGTGTAAAGCCAGCTGTAGTGCTCGGGCCCGAAACGCACGCCCATCGCTTCGCGCACCGAGCGCAGCATGTAGTAGCTGGTCAGCAGCCCGAAGAAGTACAGGAAGGCGAGCAGCAGCGCCGCGCGTTCGCGGCGGTCGATCGCGAACAGCGCCGCCAGCCCGCGCGATTCAGCGAGCTGGGCGGACATGCCGGGCGGTCATCGGGGCGGAATCGGGCATGGGCACGATCAGGCTGCGAGAGCCCGCATGATGCCGCATGACCGTGTAGGGCGCGTGTCGCTCAGCGCGCTACCGGCGCCATCCAGCGCGCGAAGTCGAAATCGAAGCCGGCCGACGGTCCGGCCAGCGTTGCACTGGTCGCGTAATCGATGCCCAGGGCCTGCAGGTAGCCGGTCTGCTCGCGGCTGTCCAGGCCGCTGGCCACCACCGTGATGCCGCCATCATGGGCGCGCCGCACCAGGGAGCTCACCACCTCGGCGGCCCGTTCGTTCGGCGCCACCGCGGCGAGTTCCGGCGCCAGGCGGTAGAAGTCCACCGGCAGGCCCTTCAGGCGCGGCACCAGGGTCAGGTCGCGGCCGATATCGCGCAGGCCGACGCGGATGCCGAGCGGCTTGAGTTGCTGGCACAAGGCCACCAGTCCATCGATGCGCCCGGGCACGGTCTCGGGCGGCAACACCAGCGCCAGCCCGGTGCCTGACAGCCGCTGCTCGCGCAAGCGCCCCTCGATGAAGCCGACGAAAGCGCCATCGTCCAGGCAGTGCGCCGAGACCTCGGTCACCAGGCGCAATTGCCGGCCGCGCTTGAGCTGCTGGGCGCGCAAGGCCAGGGTCTCGCCGACGATGAAACGGTCGAACTCGTCCGAGCAACCGGCCTCGCGCGCCGCCTGTGCGAGTTCGCCCTGGCCGACGGCGGCGCTGCCCGGACCGCCCGGGCGCCACAACATCTGCAGCTCGTACTGTCCCGGCACCCTGCCCTTCAGCGGCAACCAGGGCATGCCGCGGATCTCGAGATTCACGCCGAAACGCCGGCTCACCACCAGGCTGCGCAACTGGGCATCGCGCTCGGCGGGCATCAGCGTCGCGCTGCTCAACTCGAACCACATGCTGCGATTGCCACCCATGTGCATCGCTGCCAATGCCGCTGCTTCCGCGTTGTTGATCGCCACATCGGCGGCATCGCCTTCCAGCGAGGCCAGGCCCAGGCTGGCCTTCAGCGCAATCTCGCGCTCGCCGACCTGCATGCGCCGGCGCAACAGCGCCTCGCGCAGGGCTTCGGCGGCAGCCATGGCGTCGGTGCGGGTCGGGCGCCTGAGCAGGATCAGGTAGCGCCCGTCCTGGAACAGCGCCGGCAGGTCCTCCACCCGCAAGGCCTCGCGGAAAGCCTGGCCGACCGCGATGTCCACCCGCGACTGGCCGGAAATCCCGAGTTGCTTGCGCAAGGTCTCGTGCTCGTCGAGCGCGATGAAGACCACGACCACGCCCGGCGTCCCGAGTGCCGCATCGGCGCGCTCGATGAATTCCCGGCGCGGATACAGCCCGGTCGCCTCGTCACGGTTACCGTGACGGCGCGGCTGGTAGCGGCGTGTGCGCTTGAGGCGTGCCTCGATGACGCCGATCAGGTGGCGCGGTTTCATCGGCTTGAGCAGGTATTCGTCGGCGCCACCGGCGATCGCCTGCTCGCGACTGGCCAGTTCGCGCGAACTGGCGAGCAGGATGATCGGCACGTCGGCAGTGGCCGGATGGTCGCGCAGGCCGTGCACCGCGCGCATCGAGTCGGCCCCCTTGAGGTCCGCATCGACCACAGCGATCTGCGGCCGGAACAAATCGATGACCTCCAGCGCCTCGTGCGATCCCGCACAGGTCCGCACCTCGAAACCGGCGTCCTTCAGCCACGCCGCCGAAGCCTGGGCGCGCATGCGCTCGCCATCGACCAGCAGCACCCTTCCGGCGGCGCCGCTCTGCACGGCCTCGCTGGTGAGCGACACCAGGATCACCAGCGGGTCGACCGGCGGCTCGAAGTACTTCACGCCCTGCCGCAGCGCCAGCAGGCGGCGCCCGAGGTCCTGGCGGCTGGCGAGCACGCCGAGCACCGGCTCGCGATGTTCCTCGCCCAGACGCTCGACCGGCTGCAGCAACTGGCGCATGGTGCCGAGTGCATTGGCATGGGCGGCGCCGAGCAGCACGCCGCGCGGGATCTGCTCGGAGAAGACCGCCAGTGCCGCGCCGGCGTCACCGAAGCAACGCGTGTTGTAACCATGCTCGGCGAAAGCAGCGGCGAGGTCGCTGCCGAACTCGGCCGCCGAGCCGACCAACACCAGCAACTGGTCGTCGATCCGTCGCCGGGCGCGTACGATCGGCGCCGCAGGGCGGGCCGGAGCGGGCGCAGGTGCTGCTGGCGGCGCCTCTGCGACGGGCGCGCCTGCGGAAGCCGCTGTGGACGCCGGACCCGGGCCTTGCCCCATCAGCTCGAGCGCCAGCACGGTACTTGCCAGCGTGCTGACCATGGCCGATAGCGCCCGCAACTGCTCGCTGTTGGGCACCAACCCGGCATCGACAAAGACGCGGACGAAGGTTTCGAGCTCGGCAGCCTTGCGCGCGAGCGACAACCTCAAGCGCTCGCAGGATCGCGAGAGCTGCTTGGTCGCCAGCAGCAAGCCGCGGCCGTGGGCGACGTTCCAGCGCGAGGCATTGAGCTGCTCCCAGGCAGCCACCAATCCCCCCGCATGCTGCCGGAGCTCATCGAAGGCCCGCCGCAGATGAACGTCGGCCTCCATGCCCTGTTCCTGCGCCGGCTGGTTCATCCTCTCTCCCCCGCGTCCACCCGGCCATAGTCTGACGCGGATCGCAGGCAACCGGGAGCAGCCACGCGTCGTCTTTGCGATCTGGCGCACAATCGGCGCGCGGCCTGCCGGGCTGGCCGCCGTGCGCGCATACTGACGTGCGCCCCCTCGCCCGGCATGTCCTGGAGGATCCATGCGCCCGCAGACCCGCTCGCCCTTCCTGTTCCGAATTGCGCTGGCTGCCAGCGGCTTCGTGCTCGTGTTGCTGATGGGCTACAACATGCTGGTCCACAGCGCGCTTGCCGACCACGAGGAACTCGGTGCGGCGATCCGCGAGTCGGCGCGCCTGCACGCGCCGGTCACGGCGCTCTACATCCTCGGTGGCGACCAGCTGCGGAAGCTGCCAGCCCTGCGGGCCATCGCGAGCAAGCCAGCCGCGGAGATCGCCGAAGGGATCGCCAGCGCGGTCCGGAGTTATCCACCAGGCGCCATGGATGCGCTGTTCGGCGCGGCACAAACGTCGGCCCAAGGTCGCCTTCAATGGACACACAATGGCGCCTACCTGATGTTGCTGGTATTCGCACTGCTCTACTGGCGACGGCCGCAATCGGTGCACTTCATGCACAGATCGCATGAAAAGCGCTGATTACGATGCGCTTGATCTATGGATCAAGCCCCAAACTGAGAACTAGTTCTCATTTTTGGGCCCGAAGCAATGTCCTATTCATATGTCATTCGATCTGCGACTTGTTGTGCGTCGCAGCAATTGGTTTCACCAGACACCATTCCTGAACCCCAGTTGAATCCTCACTTTGGCGTCGGTTCAGGCTGAGCCACTGCCCTACCTCGCGCACTCTTTGCTGCACCGCAGCACAAATGTCCGCCGCCCCGGACACGACGCCCGTTGACCCCCCGGATAGCGCTGCATACCTTTGCGCCGCCCGCCGCCTGCGCACCGGATTCCGGGGAGGATCCGGAGCGCGCGTGGGCACATCGGTGTCTCGGGAGGGCGCCGCCACCGGCGCGGGATATCAGCGCGTCACGCACGACCTTATTCAACGGGGATCTGATCGACATGAAGAGACTGACGTCATCGAGTTTGCGGGCCGGTTTGCTGGCCGTGCTAATGGCCGGCGGGGCCGCGAATGCCCAGGTGCTCGGGGGAGGAGACAATGGCCCGGCGTTCGGACACGTCAATGCCAAGGTCAACGTCGGCGCATTGGCCGACCGTTACCAGTACGACGCCATCATCGTGGGCTATCGCCAGGGTGATGTACGCACGTCCGGCAACGCCGGCGAGGCCTTGGCCGCTGTCAGCCAGCACCTCGATGCCGTCGCGGCGCGTACCGGTCACACGCTCGGCCATGAGCGCATGCTGTCCACCGGCGGCCATGTCGTACGGATCAACCGCAAGCTCGACGATGCCAAGCTCGTCGACCTGATGAACGAGATCGCGCTCGACCCGAATGTCGAATACGTCGAGCCCGACCAGATCATGGAGGCGTTCCTGACGCCGAACGATCCCTCCTACAGCCAGCAGTGGCACTACTTCGAGTCCACCGGTGGCGCCAACCTGCCGCTGGCCTGGGACCAGAACACCGGCAGCGGCGTGACGGTTGCGATCCTCGATACCGGCCGCACCAACCATCCGGACCTCGACGGCAACACCGTCGCCGGTTACGACTTCGTGTCCAACTCGACCAATGCCCGCGACGGCAACGGCCGCGATTCCAACCCGCAGGACCAGGGCGACTGGACCACGGCTGGCCAGTGCTACTCGGGTTCGCCGGCCTCCAACTCGAGCTGGCACGGCACGCACGTCGCCGGCACGGTGGCGGCGGTGACCAACAACTCCACCGGCGTCGCCGGCGTCGCCTTCGGCGCCAAGCTGCAGCACGTCCGCGTGCTCGCGGCCTGCGGCGGCACGCTCTCGGACATTGCCGACGCCATCACCTGGGCTTCGGGCGGCACGGTCAGCGGGATCCCGGCCAATGCCACCCCGGCCAAGGTCATCAACATGTCGCTGGGCGGCAGCAGCTCCACCTGCGCGAGCACCTACCAGAACGCGATCAACGGCGCCGTCGGTCGCGGCAGTGTGGTGGTCGTCGCAGCAGGCAACTCCAACACCAATGCCGCCAACGCGACGCCGGCCAACTGCTCGAACGTGGTGACCGTCGCCGCGACCAACCGCAACGGTGGCCGCGCCTACTATTCGAACTACGGCACCAATGTCGACGTGGCGGCCCCGGGTGGTGATGTCACCACCGGACAGACCAACGGCGTGCTCTCGACCCTGAACTCGGGCACCACCACGCCCGCCAGCGCCAGCTACGCCTGGTACCAGGGCACCTCGATGGCCACCCCGCACGTCGCCGGCCTCGCCGCGCTGATGCTCAGCAAGTCCTCCTCGCTGACGCCGGCCACGATCGAGTCGACGCTGAAGGCCAACGCCCGCGCCTTCCCGCAGACCTGCTCGGGTTGCGGCACCGGCATCATCAACGCGCTGGCGACCCTGAACGCGATCGGTGGCGGCACGACGCCGACGACCTACTCGATCTCCGGCACGATCACCACTTCGACCGGCACGGCGCTGTCCGGCGTGACCGTGAGCCGCGGTGCGGCCTCGACCACGACCAACAGCTCCGGTGTCTACACCTTCACCGGCCTGGCCAACGGCAGCTACACGATCACCCCGTCGCTGTCGGGCTATACCTTCAGCCCGACCAGCCGCTCGGTCTCGGTCTCCGGCGCCAACGTCACCGGCCAGAACTTCACCGGTACGGCCTCCGGCGGTGGCGGCAGTTCCGCACTGTCCAACGGTGTCGGCGTCGCCGGCAGCACCAACTCCACCAGCGCCAACAGCGATTTCGACGAGTACACCGTCGCCATCCCGTCCGGCGCCAGCAACCTGGTCATCGCCACCAGCGGCGCCTCCGGTGACGTCGACCTCTACGTCCGCTTCGGCGCGGCCCCGAGCACCAGCACCTACGACTGCCGCCCATACACCGGCTCGGGCAACGAGTCCTGCTCCTTCGCCACCCCGAGCACCGGTACCTACTACGTGCGCGTCTACGGCTACCAGACCGGCACCGTGAACTACACCGTCACGGCCACCTGGAGCACCGGCGGCGGTGGTGGCGGCTCGGTCGTCGAGCGCCTGGCCAACGGCAACTTCGACACCATCACCACCAGCACCAACACCGCCCCGGACGGTACCTGGCGCCGTACCGCCGTCAGCGGCACCTCCTTCAACACCCTGCTGGCCGGCCAGAGCAATGCCCACTCGGGCAGCGCCTATGCCTACCTCGGCGTCAACAACAGCGCCAGCCAGACGGTGGAGAGCGGCACGGCGACCATCCCGTCGACCGCCACCACGGCCACGTTGAGCTTCCAGACCTCGATC
>JANJUH010000027.1 GCA_024710675.1 Lysobacterales bacterium | reverse complement strand
AAGCCATGCGGGCGAGGCTGGCACGCTGAACTACACGCTGCGCCAGCCGCTGGGTGTGGTCGCCTGCATCAGTCCGTGGAACCTGCCGCTGTACCTGCTGAGCTGGAAGATCGCTCCGGCACTGGCGGCGGGCAACGCCGTGGTCGCCAAGCCCAGCGAAATCACGCCGCTGACGGCCTGGCTGCTCGGCGAGATCGTGCAGGAGGCCGGCCTGCCGGCCGGTGTGCTGAACCTCGTGCAGGGCAGCGGCGCGGCGACCGGTGCCGCCCTGGTGGCGCACCCGCGCGTCAAGGCCGTCAGCTTCACCGGCAGCACGGCGACCGGCGCGGCGATCGCGGCCGCCACCGCCAGCCAGTTCAAGAAACTCTCGCTGGAAATGGGCGGCAAGAACGCCACGGTCGTCTACGCCGACTGCGATTTCGAGCGCTCCGTCCGCGAGACCGTCCGCGCCGCCTTCTCCAACCAGGGCCAGATCTGCCTGTGCGGCTCGCGGATCCTGGTCGAGCGCAGCCTGCTGCCACGCTTTCGCGAGGCTTTCCTCGCCGAGGTGGCGAAGCTCGTTACCGGCGATCCGCGCGACCCGGCCAGCGACCTCGGCGCGCTGGTGTCCTCGGCCCACCTCGACAAGGTGCTCGGCTACATCGGCCTGGCTCACGAGGAAGGCGGGCGCCTGCTCGCCGGCGGCGAACGCCTGCGCCTCGACGGCCGCTGCGCCGATGGCTACTTCCTGCCACCGACCGTGTTCGACCAGCTCGATGCGCACTGCCGGGTCAACCGCGAGGAGATCTTCGGCCCGGTGGCGACGCTGATCCCCTTCGACAACGAAGCGCAGGCGCTCGCCCATGCCAATGCCACCGGCTACGGCCTCGCCTGCTCGCTGTGGACCCGCGACCTCGACCGGGCCCACCGCTTCGCTGCGGCGGTCGAAGCCGGCATCGTCTGGATCAACTGCTGGATGGCGCGCGATTTGCGCACGCCCTTCGGCGGCGTCAAGCACTCCGGACTCGGCCGCGAGGGCGGCGTGGAGGCCATGCGCTTCTTCACCGAGCCCAAGAACATCGCGCTGAGGCTGACATGAGTCCCGCCGCTCCCATCGGGTTCCGGGTCCCGGGTCCCGGGTCCCGAATCAACGCGCTGACCCTCGTGGCAGCCCTGACGCTGCTGCTGTGCGCCCTGCCGGCCGCCGCCGACGACTTCTGGAAGCAGATGGGCGAAAGCAGGGATTCCCTCGAGCGTTGGCAGCTCTTCGAGCAGGCCTATGCGGCCGCCGCCGACGAACGCGAGAAAGGCCGCCTGGTGCAGACACGCGCTGCCCTGATGGCCGAACTCGGTCGCCACGACGATGCGGTTGCCACTTTCCCCTACCCGCCCGCCGGCCCGCGCGACCTGGCCATCCCGAGCCCGGACGAGGGCTGGCAGGCCGTCGATGCCGTGGACTACGTGCTCGGCGAGGCGCCACGGCGACGATTCATCGTCATCAACGAGGCCCATCACGTCGCCCAGACTCGCGCGCTGACCATTGAACTGCTGCCGCGGTTGCGCGCGCTGGGCTACACCCATCTGGCGATCGAGGCGCTGGACGAGCAGGACACGGGCCTCGTCGCGCGCGGGCAGGCCCGCAACGCCCGCGGTGGCTACCTGCGCGAGCCGGTGTTCGCCGAGATGGTCCGGCGCGCGCTGGCACTCGGCTACGTCCTCGTGCCTTACGAATTCGACGGTGACACGCCCGAGGCGCGCGAGAACGGCCAGGCCGAACAGTTGATCGCGCGCACGCTGGGCACGGCCCCGGAGGCGCGCGTGCTGGTCCACTGCGGCTACGCACATGCGCACGAGGCCAAGGGCTTCCTGTTCGAGGCCGAACCGCTGGCGATGCAGATCCGCGAGCGCACCGGACACGATCCGCTGACCCTCGACCAGACGCTGTTCCGGGCCGACCCCAAGCGCCGCGAACATCCAGCCTATCGAGCGCTGCTCGAACAGGCCATCACCGGGAGGCCCACGATCCTGGTCCGCGGCGACCAGGCCTGGTCGGCATTACCACAGCATGTCGATGCGAGCGTGATCCTGCCCGATGCGGTGGCCGATCCCTCCTGGCAGGCGCTGGGCGAGCGTGTGGCCTTCAGCCCCGCGAAGGATCCCTGCCGTGGCCAGTTGCCCTGCCTGATCGAGGTCGCGGTCGCCGGTGCGCCGCCCGAGGCCGTACCCGCGCAGCGCTGCCTGCGCCTCGCCGCGCGCGACTGTGATCGGCTGTGGCTGCCGCCTGGACGCCTGCGCCTCATCGCGCGCGACGGCGAGGGGCGCACCCTGGCGCGGCGTAGCATCGAGGTCAGACCGGGAGGGCAGCCATGACGACATCCATTGCCAGCGACAAGGCCCCGAAGCCGGTCGGCCACTATCCCCACGCGCGCCGCGTCGGCGACCTGCTGTTCCTGTCCGGTATCGGTCCGCGCAACCCTGCGGACAACTCGATCCCCGGCAATGTGCTCGATGCCGAGGGCCGGCTCTTGGCCTACGACATCGAGGCCCAGTGCCACTCGGTCTTCGCCAATGTGCGCGCGGTGCTGGAAGCTGCCGGCGCGCGCTGGGAGGATCTCGTCGACGTCACCGTCTACCTGACCGACATGGCGCGCGACTTCAAGGCCTACAACCGCATCTGGGCCGAGTACTTCCCGGATCCGGCCAGTGCGCCCTGCCGCACCACGCTGGGCATCAGCGCGCTGCCGACGCCGATCGCGATCGAGCTGAAGTGCCTGGCGCGGGCGGCGTCCCAGTGAAGGCCTTGCACGCCATCGATTGCCGTGACGAGGGGCAAGGGTCAGGGGGCAAGGGATCAGGCTTTCGACAAGCCCTGGCCATGACACAAGCCACGCCCCTCGCCCCCTTCCCCCTGCCCCTTCGTGACGTCTCGAACAGGCACACCGAAGCACTCAGGCCTTACCCGCGAGGACCACGCGCATGAGCGCCCTCGAACTCTGGGAACTGGCCAGCTACGTCGTCACGGTCATCGGCCTGCCGCTCGCCATCGCGCTCTTCGTCTACGAGCAACGCAAGGAGCGCGACAACGAGGAGGAGGAGATTTTCGAGCGGCTGTCGGATTCCTACGACAACTTCCTGAAGCTGGTGCTGGCCAACCCGGACCTTCATTTGCGCAGCGAAGCGGCCACACCCGGTCTCGACGACGAGCAGCGCGATCGCATGCTGACACTGTTCGAGCTGCTGGTCTCGCTGTTCGAGCGCGCCTACCTGCTCGCCTTCGATGAGGACATGAACCCGCGCCAGGCCAGGCGCTGGCGGGCGTGGGAGGACTACATGCGCGAATGGTGCCGGCGCGAGGACTTCCGCCGCGCACTGCCGCAACTCGTGCTCGGCGAGGACCCTGACTTCGTGGCCTACCTGCAGCGCCTTGCCGACGAGGAAGTCAGTCGCCCGCGGGCGTAGCATCGGGCCATCCGCCAGTGGAGAACGCAGCGATGCTCGCGCCCATCAATCTGTCGGCCTGGATCGAGGCCAACCGCCACTTGCTGAAGCCGCCGGTGGCCAACAAGTGCATCGTCGACGGCGATTTCATCGTGATGATCGTCGGCGGCCCGAACCAGCGCACCGATTACCACGTCGACGAAGGCCCCGAGTTCTTCTACCAGCTCGAAGGCGAGATGGTGCTGCGCATCCAGCAGGACGGCCGGCCGCGCGATGTGCCGATCCGCGCCGGCGAGATCTACTACCTGCCACCGCGCGTGCCGCACTCGCCACAGCGGATGGCGAACTCGATCGGCCTCGTGATCGAGCGCAAGCGCCTGCCGCACGAGCTCGACGGCCTCGAGTGGTACTGCGAGCGCTGCAACCACCAGCTCTACGCCGAACGCTTCCCGCTGGAGAACATCGAAACCCAGTTTCCGGCGGTCTTCGAGCGCTTCTACCGCTCGCGCGCCCATCGCACGTGCAAGGCCTGCGGCCATCTCAACCCGGCGCCGGCGCGCTACGAGAAGGAGAACGGGTGATGCGCACGCTGAC
>JANJUH010000455.1 GCA_024710675.1 Lysobacterales bacterium | reverse complement strand
TACGCCTTGAACTCACCACCGAAACGCTCGGCACCAATCTTCGTCAGCGCCGCCGTCAGCGTCGTCTTGCCGTGGTCCACGTGACCAATCGTCCCAACGTTCACGTGCGGCTTGGTCCGCTCGAATTTGCCCTTGGCCATGTGAGACTCCTAGAAGTTGCGAGTGCGTGTGTGACTGGATTGAAGAGTGGTGCCCACGATTGGAATCGAACCAACGACCTCCTCCTTACCAAGGAGGTGCTCTACCGACTGAGCTACGTGGGCATGTACTGATACGCTGGAGCGGGAGACGGGAATCGAACCCGCGTCATCAGCTTGGAAGGCTGAGGTTCTACCGTTGAACTACTCCCGCCCTGCTGTGTGTGGTTGGCGCTGAATTGGAGCCGTCTGAACTGGTGGAGGGAGGTGGATTCGAACCACCGAAGGCGTACGCCAGCTGATTTACAGTCAGCCCCCTTTGGCCGCTTGGGTATCCCTCCGCGACGGAGCCCTGCATTGTCAGGCCACGGGGTGGGCCTTGTCAATTGCCGACAGCCCTTTCGACGACCAGGGCGACACGGCAGCGGTTGCCCACTGTTCAGCTTTCAACAACGATGCGCAGTTCCTTCGGCAGTGCGAAAACCATGCTCTCTCGCACTCCCTCCAGTTCACGAACAGCCGTCGCACCCAGCACGCGCAGGCGGGCGATCACCTCCCGCACCAGACTCTCCGGGGCCGAGGCGCCGGCGGTGACCCCGACACAGCGTGCGCCGGCAATCCAGGCCTCGTCGATGTCGGCGGCGCCGTCGATCAGGCGCGCCGGGACCCCTTCACGCTCGGCGAGTTCACGCAGCCGGTTGGAGTTTGAACTGTTGGGTGAGCCGACCACCAGCACGCGGTCGCAGCGGGTTGCCAGCTCGCGCACCGCATCCTGGCGGTTCTGCGTCGCATAGCAGATGTCGTCGTGGCGCGGTCCCTGGATGGCCGGAAAGCGCCCGCGCAGGGCGCCGATGATCTCGCGGGTCTCATCGACGCTCAGGGTGGTCTGGGTGGTGTAGGCCAGCGCCTCCGGGTGCGTGACCTCCAGCCGCGCGACGTCCTCGACCGTTTCGACGAGATGGATGGTCCCGCCGCCGGCACGCCACTGCCCGAGCGTGCCCTCGACTTCCGGATGGCCAGCATGGCCGATCAGCACCACGTCGCGCCCGGCGCGACAATGGCGCGCCACTTCCATATGCACTTTGGTCACCAGTGGGCAGGTCGCGTCGAAAATCCGGAAGCCCCGCGCCTTGGCCTCCTCGCGGACCGCCTGGGAGACGCCGTGGGCACTGAAGATCAGGGTTGCCCCTGCGGGCACGTCCGCCAGCTCCTCGACAAAGATGGCCCCGCGCGCCTTCAGGTTCTCGACGACGAAGCGGTTGTGAACCACCTCGTGGCGCACATGAATGGGCGCGCCGAACAACTCGAGCGCCCGCTCGACGATGTCGATCGCACGGTCGACGCCGGCACAGAAACCGCGGGGATTGGCGAGGATGACGTCCATTGGGTCGAAGGTGTCAAGTGGCAAGTGGTGGGTGGCAGAAGCGTCGGCATGAATGCCGACCCACAGGATTGCGGCGCTGTGGTGGGTCCGGATTCATCCGGACGCCCTTTGACAATCGCCCGTGGAACCTACCCTTCGCCGCAAAGCGAAGATTCCGTAACAGTGTAGCCGCAAGCGCTGCGCAGGCGACCGAGCCCTACCGGGTCCCGGCTTTCTCAACCGCTGTCTCCCGCTGGCCGAAGAACTCATGCCACAGCAGCATCACGATCCCCACTGTGATGCCCGAGTCCGCGAGATTGAACGCCGGCCAGTGCCAGCGATCGTAATACACATCGACGAAATCGATGACATAGCCGAGGTACGCGCGGTCAATCAGGTTGCCGATGCCACCACCGATCAGCAGTGTCAGCGGCAGGCAGATGTCCCAGCGCGACTTCGGCGTGCGCCGCAGCCATTCGAGCAAAGCCAGCATGATCAGGCCCGACAGCACCAGGAAGAACCAGCGCTGCCAGCCGGCGCCGTCGTTGAGGAAACCGAAGGCACTGCCGTAATTGTGGACCAGCGTCCAGTTCAGGCCGGGGACCACCGCGATCGGCTGCCCGTAGGCGAGCGCGCCGACCGCGATCTGTTTGGTCCACTGGTCGAGCACGATCAGCACCACGGCCAGGATCAGCCAGGGCCAGCCACCGATCGCCGAACGCCGATCAGAACCACGCACGCCGTTCTCCCGGCCCATCGACGTTCTCGACGCAGCGCCCGCACAGTTCGGGGTGCTCCGCATGCTGGCCGACATCGGCGCGATGCTGCCAGCAGCGCACGCATTTGGTGGCCTCGGTCACCGTCACCACGATCGCGCCGCTCAGCGTTTCGCTGGCGAATTCCTGCGCACCCTCGGGAGCGGTCACGGCATGCACGCGCACTTCCGACACCAGCAGCAGGAATCGCAACTCGTCCGCGCACTCCGCGAGCCAGGCCGGCGGCGTCGGCAGGTAGAGGTCGATCTCCGCCTCGAGCCCGGATCCGATGCGCTTGTCGCGGCGCAGCGGCTCGAGCGCACCGTTGACGGCCTCGCGCAGGGCCAGCAGCGCGCTCCATTCGGCGCTACCGAGACGATTCTCGGCCGACAGCGGCACCAGTCCCTCGTACCAGGTCGCGAACAAGGGCGAAGGCTGCGTGCGCGCCGGCATGTGCGACCAGATCTCGTCGGCGGTAAACGACAGGATCGGCGCCATCCAGCGCACCATCGCCTCGAGCACGTGGTACATCGCGGTCTGGCCGGAGCGGCGCGCATGGGCGGCGCGGTGCAGCGTGTACATGCGGTCCTTCAGCACATCGAGGTGGAAGGAGCCGAGCTGGACGCTGCAGAAGGTGTGCAGGTCCTGGTAGATCAGGTGGAACTGGTAGTCCTCGTAATGGCGCTCGATGCGCTGCTGCAGGCCGTGGGCGTGGTCGAGCACCCAGCGGTCGAGCGGAAGCAACTCGGCCGTGGGCACCAGATCGCGGGCCGGGTCGAAGCCATCGAGGTTGGCCAGCAGGTAACGGCAGGTGTTGCGGATGCGCCGGTAGGACTCCGAGACCCGCTTCAGGATCTCGTCGGACACGCTCATCTCGGCGCGATAGTCGGTGGCCGCGACCCACAGGCGCAGCACGTCGGCGCCTAGGGTCTTCATCACCGATTGCGGCGCGACCACATTGCCAGCCGATTTCGACATCTTGCGGCCCTGCGCATCGACCGTGAAGCCGTGCGTCAGCACCTGCCGGTACGGCGCGACACCACGCATCGCCGTTCCCGTCAACAACGCCGACTGGAACCAGCCGCGGTGCTGGTCGGAACCCTCCAGGTACAGGTCGGCCGGCGCGCCACCCAGCTCGGGGCGGGCGTCGACCACGCAGGCGTGGGTCACGCCCGAGTCGAACCAGACATCGAGGATGTCGGTGACCTTCTCGTACTGCTCCGCTTCGGCGCCGAGCAACTCAGTGGCATCGAGGTCGAACCAGGCATCGACACCCTCGCGCTCGATGCGCTCGGCGACCTGTGCCATCAGCTCGACGCTGCGCGGATGCGGGCTCTGCGTGGTCTTGTCGATGAACAGGCAAATCGGCACGCCCCAGGTGCGCTGGCGCGAGATGCACCAGTCCGGGCGACCTTCGATCATGCCGGCGATGCGCTCCCTGCCCCAGTCGGGGATCCAGCGCACGCCCTCGATCGCCTTGGCGGCGTCTTCGCGCAGGCCAGCCGCCGACATGCTGATGAACCACTGCGGCGTTGCGCGGTAGATCGTCGGCGACTTGTGGCGCCAGCAATGCGCCACCGAGTGGTCGTAGTCGGCCTTCGCGAGCAATCGGCCGAGGCCGTCGAGGTGGGCGACGATCTGCGGATTCGCCTCGCGGATCTTGAGCCCGCCGAAGAGCGGCAGCTCGGCGGCGAAACGGCCGTCACCCTGCACCGGGTTCAGCACCTCGCTGCTGTAGGGCTTCATCGCCTCGAAGTCCTCGAGGCCATAGGCCGGCGAGGTGTGGACGAGGCCGGTGCCGTCCTCGGCGCTGACGTGATCGCCGGTGATCAGCAGCGAGGGCCGGTCGTAGAAGCAATGGAGGAGGTCGCAGCGCTCCAGCTTGGCGCCCACGCAGGTCGCGACGACCTCGCCCTCGAGCCCGAAGCGCTTCAGGCAACGCGTGACCAGATCGGCCGCCAGCACCAGGTGGCCGCGGGCGGTCCGCACCAGCGCGTACTCGAGTTCCGGGTTGACCGAGACCGCCTGGTTGGAAGGCAGCGTCCACGGCGTGGTGGTCCAGATCACCGCATGGCCGTCGTCGATCGAGCCAGGCAGCCCGAAGGCAGCCGCGAGCCTGGCCCCATCGGCAAAGGGGAAGGCGACATCGATCGCCGGATCGACCTCGTTGCCATACTCGATCTCGGCCTCGGCCAGCGCGCTGCGGCAATCGAAGCACCAGTGCACCGGCTTGAAGCCGCGCACCACATGGCCGCGCTCGACGATCTTCGCCAGCGCCCGGACCATGTCGGCCTCGTAGCGGAAATCCATCGTCCGGTACGGCTGCTCCCAGGCGCCGAGCACGCCCAGTCGCTTGAAGTCGACACGCTGGCGCTCGATCTGTTCGGCCGCGTACTTGCGGCACTCGGCGCGGAACTGGCGGGCGTCGACCTTGTGGCCGACCTTGCCCACCTTCTTCTCCACCGCCACCTCGATCGGCAGGCCATGGCAATCCCAGCCCGGCACATAGGGCGCGCGGAAACCGGCCAGCAGGCGCGACTTGACGACGATGTCCTTGAGGATCTTGTTGACCGCGTGGCCGATGTGGATGTCGCCGTTCGCATACGGCGGACCGTCGTGCAGCACGAAGGTCGGGCGCCCGGCGGTTGCC
>JANJUH010000053.1 GCA_024710675.1 Lysobacterales bacterium | reverse complement strand
CTACAGCCCGATGCCAGTCATCCTCAACGGCAAGACCCTCTCGGAGCCGGCCGGCGAAACGAAGTGGCCGCTGGAAACCGACGAGGCGTGGCTCAAGGTCGATGTCGGCGGGTCCAACGGACTCAAGGTCTACAACCTTGGCATCCATGTCGCCGACCTCTCCAGCTACACCTGGGGCTGCTCCGGCACGATCGTCTCCAAGCAGCAGCTGCGGGTGAACTTCGCCCGCAACGACATCATGGCCGACGACCCGGTCTGGCGGAAGATCGCCGCCGTGGTGCGGAAGCAGGTCAACGACGGGGCGGGCAAGAAGCGCCTCTCCTCCTCGGAGCGCGCCGTGCTCTTCCGCCGCATGCTCGCGCAGGAGGTCGACTGGCGCGACTACCGCTCGACCAAGTTCTTCACCGACTGCACCGGCCGCGGCTGGTCCATCGACCAGCTCGAGCGCAACTCCCGGGTGTTCGGGGCCAACGGCAACGAGGGCGTCTACACCTTCGCCCCGCGCAACAGCTCCGACGGCGACCGGCTCATGCAGCACGGCCTCGCCTTCGTCCTCGACGAGTCGATGCTCGAAATCGTCGGCTCGCGCACGCCGAAGCACTTCTTCAAGGACGCGCTGCCGCACTACGCCGAGCATCGCCAGCAGTGGCAGGATGCCGGCCTGCTCGGCCACCGCTACGTGCCGCTCGAACAGATGGCCAAGCAACTCAAAAACGACCGCTACACCCTCGTCCCGGAGAAGGACTGGAGCGACCGCGAGCGGCTCATCCTCAGCGAAATCGAGGGAGCGTGCTATCGCATCACCAGCCGTCTGCGCGAGCTGGGGGTCGAGGCCGAGCACCGCCGGCTCGTGCTCGGGATGGCCCCGCACGCGCGGGGCTGGACCGACGGCAGCACCTACATCGCGATCAACCGCGACGAGCTCAAGGCGGTGCCCCACGACGGAGGGCTTCCTCCCGCTGGCCGCGCTGCTGCTGCACGAATACTGCCACAACAGCGCCGATGTCGGCGACCACGTGCATGACGAGGCGTTCTACCGGCTCTACCACGACGCCTCCGAGAAGCTGGGGGAGGTCGCCGCGGCGATGGCCGGGCACTACCTGCGCCGCCTGCGCAAGAAATCCGGGGAAATGCCGGCAGCGGTGTTGCGGGCGGCGGCGCTCCAGACCGAGGCCACCACCCTGGACGCGGCTTACGAGGCGATGAGCGAGCACCACGCGGCCCGGCGCGAACGCGTCCGGCAGGCCGTCAGCGATGCGCTCGAGCCCAAGGTCCCCGGCGGCGAGCCGATGGAGGCGCGCGCCTGTCCCCCGGCCAACCCATGACGCCCTCGCCGACTCCTCCGCCCCCCGCGCCGGCCGCGCCCGTTCCGCCGGCGGATACCCGCCCCGCATCCATCACCGTGCGCGTCGGCGGCAAACCCTTCCGCTGTCCCTGCGGGTGCAACGTCTTTCATCACCCCGGCGGGCGGACCTACGTGTATGAGTGCAACGCCTGCGGCACCTGGTTCAACGGGAAATGAGCATCCGCATCACCGCGTGCATCGTCTGCGAAAGCTGCGGGAAAACCCTCGAGGCGACTGAGCACCGCAGCACCTACGCCAAACTGATGGTGGGACGGCTCAAGGACGCGGCCCAAAGGGCGCGCTGGCTGACGGTGAGCCGGGGGCGCTATCGGACCGAGCACCACTATTGTCCGGCCTGTGCCGATGGGCCGGCGCCCGCTGCGCTTCAGGCGCACGTCCGCTGACCGGAGCAGGACCGCGACCGCCGTTGTTATTAGGCTGGATGACCGCAGCCGCCCCTTGCCCGCCGGCGGATCGGGTTGACCCGGTCCAATTGCCGCGACCCTTGGTGCGCCTCCTGACCGAGGAGGGGCATGCCCGGCTGTGCCTGGGGCTGTTGCGCCAGGCCGAGAGCGAGGCCGAAGCGACGGACGCGGCCTTGCGTCGGCAGGTGCGCCCGATGGACCGGCTGCTCGCGGTGGCGCGCCGGCCTCGCCCCTCCGTGCTGGCGCTGACCCGGCACCAGGAGGACCTGTCCCGGGTGCGGCGAGCGCGGCTCGCCTGTGAAACCATTCTCCGGCGCCTGGCCGCCGAAATCGAAGTCGACCTGGAATCGGTGGTGCGCGCGACGGTGCCGAAGTATGTGCGCGGGCTGGCGGCGATGGAGAACCTGGCCGACTGGGAGCGGGCCTTGGGGCGG
Organism: Lysobacterales bacterium; assembly: GCA_024710675.1. Taxonomy (GTDB): domain Bacteria; phylum Pseudomonadota; class Gammaproteobacteria; order Xanthomonadales; family SZUA-5; genus JANJUH01. The sequence goes on along the minus strand of JANJUH010000053.1, from coordinate 453 downwards.
TTTGTCGATCGCCTGGGCGCGCTGCGCCGGGCCGTGGGCGAGGCGCGCGGGGCGGCGACCGCCGGCTACCAGAAATCGCTCAACCGGATTTCGGACAACGCCTACGACCGGCTGGCCGACGCCCAGCAGGCGGCCGACCGGCTGGAGGAGGAGATCGCCTTCATCAACCGCCTCTCCGACCTGCATCGCGAGCTCGTCGCGGCGACGCCCTGCGCGGGCGTGTTCGTGCCCACCGTCCCGGTCGCCCCCTACGCCAACTGGATCGGGCAGCTGCCATCCCTGGCCATCGGCCCGTTGCAGGCCGAATTCACCCGCATCCTGGGCGTCCTCGACCAACTCGAGACCGAGGGGGCGGCGGTCCTGGCCGACGCCGTGAAGCGCAGTCGCCAGGCGCACCTGGACATGGCGCACAGCTTCGTCCTCGCGGAGTTGGCGGCCCTGCGCAGCTTCGCC
>JANJUH010000427.1 GCA_024710675.1 Lysobacterales bacterium | reverse complement strand
ACCTTCGACGAGCCCGCCGCGCGCCACGTGCAGGTCGCCGAGATGGTGATCGAGCGCGCCAAGCGCCTGGTCGAACACAAGCGCGACGTCATCATCCTGCTCGACTCGATCACCCGCCTCGCCCGCGCCTACAACACCGTGGTGCCGTCCAGTGGCAAGGTGCTGAGCGGTGGTGTCGATGCCAACGCGCTGCAGCGCCCGAAGCGTTTCTTCGGTGCCGCGCGCAAGGTCGAGGAGGGCGGCTCGCTGACCATCCTCGGCACCGCGCTGGTCGAGACCGGCTCGAAGATGGACGAGGTGATCTACGAGGAGTTCAAGGGCACCGGCAACATGGAAGTGCACCTGGAGCGCCGCATCGCCGAAAAGCGTGTGTATCCGGCGATCAACATCAACCGCTCCGGCACCCGCCGCGAGGAGCTGCTGATGGCACCGGATTCGCTGCAGAAGATCTGGATCTTGCGCAAGCTGTTGCACTCGATGGACGAGATCGCGGCAATGGAATTCATCCTCGACAAGATGAAGAGCACCAAGAGCAACGACGAGTTCTTCCAGCACATGAAGCGCTCGGGCTGAGGGCGCCTCGCCGATGCTCGCGCTGCGCGGTTTTCTCGCCGGTTTCGCATCGACCCTGGTGTTCCATCAGGGTGCGCTGTGGCTGCTCGGCCAGCTCGACGTGCTGAGCCGCCCGGTGTGGTCGATGACGGCGGTGCCGCCCTTCGGCGTGCCGGCGGTGATCTCGCTGGCCTTCTTCGGCGGCCTCTGGGGCGCACTGTTCCTGCTGATGTTCGCGCGCCTGCGCGGCGGCGCCTACTGGCTGGCCTGCATCGGCCTCGGCGCCCTGCTGCCGAGCCTGGTCGCGCTGCTGGTGGTGTTCCCGCTCAAGGGTCAGGCCTTCGCCGCCGGCGGTGATCCGAAGATCTGGATGATCGCCTTCCTGCTCAACGGCGCCTGGGGCCTCGGCCTCGCGCTGTTCTCCAAGCTCCGCGTCGATTTCCGCGGCTGAGGCGGGCATGGACCGGATCGACGCCGACGCGCTCGATGCCTGGCTGCTCGACTGGCCAGGGGTCACGGCCGACATCAAGTGGGACGATGACCGCGTCTGGTCGGTCGGCGGCAAGATGTTCGTCGTGCTGGGCCTGGAACGCGGGCAGCTCTGCTTCAAGGTCGAGGACGAACGTTTCCTCGAACTCACCGAACAACCCGGCATCCGCCCGGCGCCCTACATGGCGCGCGCGAAATGGATAGAGCTGGCAGCGCCGGACGATTTCGAGACCGACTGGATCCGCGAGCGCATCACGATCTCCTATGGCCTCGTCGCGCAGAAGCTGACGAAAGCCGAGCGGGCGCGGCTGGGGATCAGCTGAGGCCTGGAGGGCGCCGCTCCCGCGGCGCTGCTCTCGCTTGCGGACTTGCGACCCAGCACCCCGGCGCCCGGGGACGGGCTGCCCTCCCGGTGCCGCGCTGTCTTAGCCCGCGGTGACCGCCGCCAGGCCGGCTCCGCGGGGACGGCCAGCCACGGTCCATCGCATCGAGGTGCTCTGCCAGGCCTGCCCGGAACCGTCGACTTTGCCTGCATGCCCTGGCTCCGAGGCACCCCGGTTGCGCGTCGAGCGCGCTCCCACAAGGGTCGGTGCCCTGTCGCTTGCCCGCAAGCCGCGGGCAGATCTGTGGGAGCGCCCTTGTGGCGCGATGTCCGGGCCTCGGTGTTCCGCGACAAGCGCGACCCCACATCGGTGCCGGAACCCGAGGCCATGGCGATCGCGCGTGGTGACACGGCTCGCTCCCGGCCCCGATGGCTGGCCGCCCAGCTTCAGATCACCACCAGGTGCTGCCGGTCCGCACCCCGCACGGCCGACAGCGCGATGCGCTGGTCGAAGGTCGCGAAGCGCCCACCGTGGGCAACGGCCAGTCCCAACAGGTAGGCGTCGGTCAGTTGCCGAGGACCGTGAAGGCGGGACTCGTCGAAACGAGCGCTATCCATAAGGCTCGTGTCGCCGCTCCAGAAGGCATGCCACGGCGTCGACGTCGCACGACGCAGGCGCAGGAAAGCCTCGGGCATGCTCGTCGGGTTGGGATAACCGGGTTGGCTCACGATGCGCAGGTAGCCATTCTGGGTGATGGCGCACGAGGCCCACCCGGTGGCCGCGTGCGCATCGAACCAGCGCCATGCCCGCGCATGGTCGGCGTGCGCGCCATCGAGCAGGGCGATCAGGACATTGATGTCGAGCAGGGCGCGCATCAGGGCTTGTGAAAGACTCGAGCGCCGTGGCGAGGGTGTCGCCGGGCGTTCCTGGCAAGGCGCGCTGCGTGAAAACAAGGGACTAGTCCGAGGCCAATGACCGCAGTTTTCGCGCAGCGCAACGCCGTCAGGGACGTTCGGCGGCAGCCGCAGTAGGCGGGAGGTTCTTTCACAGGCTCTCAGTCCTCGCCCAGTGAACTCCGCAACTGCTCGATCAGCTCGTTGCTGACCACCGTGTCGGGCAGGGCCGACTTCGGCGCGAAGCCGTAACGAGCCGGTGTTTCACCAACGCCCGCTGCCTCGCCCTGCAAACCCCTGCGAGCCAGGTCGCTCAGTACTTCTCCCAGCGTGCGGCGTTCGCGATGGGCCCGCTCGCGCGCGGCGAGGAGCACGTCTTCGGAGATGTCGAGTGTGGTGCGCATGCATCAGATGTTATCACACCAGGACGACTCGGAACGGACTGGAGATCAGACCGCACGCAGGCCCGAATCCCCGCGCGCCGGGCTATCTTCCATCGGTTCGCTTGCCCCCGACCATGGCGGAAACGAGCTCCCCAGAGACGCGCGCCGCCCGACGTGGCACGCATCCGCTGAAGTCCCATGAATGAGCATTACACCCCCGCGAGCGAACGCCACCAGCTTCTGCCCGACGAGCGCGAGGCTTTCGCGAAGGCGGCCGGCGGCGGTCAGATCCCCGACGGCTGGCTGCCGCTGGCGGGGACGGATCCGGCTCTATGGGTTGGACCCGGCCTCACGCTGGCCCGCAAGTCAGTCAGCGGTGGCATCGAGCTGATCGAAGGTCAGGACGCGCGCGCCCTGCTCATCGCCCACGCCTTTCGCGCCGGCCCCGAGCAGCGCCGCCGGCTGGGCGGCATCGGTCCGCCGGGCATCCCGATCAGCGAGGCCATCGCCGCCATCGTGGCCGAATTCCCCGACTACCGCCCGGTCGACGTCGCAGCCACCGGCGCCCTCTTCATCCGCGTGCCCTACGCGCTCCTCGCCTGCGATGGCAAGTACGGCGAACTCGACTACGCCTTCTTCTACGAGGGCGAGCGGGCGATCGATCTGGTGTTTCAGTACGGCATGTCGCGGCCGTTGGGGTAGCGGGGATCGCCGCTGATCAGCCGGCTTCGCCCACCCCGATCCCGTATGCCGTCATCGACAGCGAGCCGTACGCGTAACCCTCGACCAGCACGACCGGCTTTTCGCCGCTGCCGACCGCGCAGCCGGCGAGGTAGAGCAACGGCAGGAAGTGTTCGGGTGTGGGCGCGGCGAGGGCGTAATCGGGGTGCTCGACCAGTGCCGGTGCATCCTCGGGACGCGTCGTCATCAGCTCGCGCGCGTGCTCGTCAAAACGCCGCGCCCAGTCGAAGGCGGCCTCGGGTCGCTGCCAGTCCATCGAACGCAGCTTGTGCACCACATTGCCGCTGCCCAGCAGCATCACGCTGCGCTGGCGCAGGGCTGCGAGGCGCACGCCCAGATCGAAGTGCTGCGCGGGCGTCAGCCGCGTGTCGATCGAGAGCTGCACCACCGGCACATCGGCCTCGGGATAGACGTGCCGCAACACCGACCAGGCGCCGTGATCGAGACCCCAGTGGCGATCGTCCGCCAGCACGGCCGTCGGATGCAGCACTTCAGCCACTTCATCGACCAACTCCGGCAGCCCCGGCGCCGGATAGCGGACGTCGAACAGCGCCTGCGGGAAACCGCCGAAATCATGGATCGTCCGCGGCCGCGCCATCGTCGTGACGACGGTGCCGGGCACGTACCAGTGCGCCGAGACGACCAGCACCGCCCGCGGCCGCGGCGCAGCGACGCCCAGCGCACGCCAGGCCGCGGTGTAGCGATTGCGCTCGATCGCGTTCATCGGGCTGCCGTGGCCAAGGAAGGCGGCAGCGGCCTTCGATGCGGCGTCATTCGGGTACGCGGCGCGCATGGCGGTGGCCGATGGTTGGGCGACCTGATGGTAGGCCATTGTTCGATCCTTGATGCGATGGCCTGACTGAATCGCCGCTCACACGAGGTCCGGACGTCTGCCGACATCGCGTTCCCCAAGGACATGCACCGACAAGCCCCGAAGCCATCGCCGAAGCGCTCACGCGGGATCGCAGCGCTCGGCCGACTCCTGTTGCTCCTGTACGCCCAGCTTGCCATTGGCCTATTGGGTGGGGCGCTCTGGCTGACGGCCCAGAACCTGTGGGTACTTGCCACCTTCCGCGTTGCGCCGGGTGAAGTCGTCGAGGCCTACCTTGTCGGACCGGCGACCGTGCGCCACCCGGACCAGCGCATCGAGGTGCTCTACCGGGCCTGCCCGGAGTCGCCGCCGCAACAGCCGGGAAGCGATCCCTTCGCCGCCTACACGCGGCCGATGGGACGGCTGCTGAGTGACCCGAGCTCCGAATGCATTCCCGGCGAACGCGGCCGCCGGCGCCATCAGGCGCGTGTGTACGGGCCCAGCCTGCTCGAGATCGGCGACCCGGTCACCGTCTACTGGCACCCCGACCACCCACGCGACGTGCATGTGTCGGCCTTCTCGACCCTGTGGTTCATTCCAGCCGTGCTGTGGCTGATTGGCGGGATGTTCGGGTATGGCGCGTGGCGTGCGTGGCGGGAAGGCTGAGCAACGCGCCGCCCGCTTGCACTCCGCTTCACACCCCCCTGCCACGCTGCTGCCACCGAAACACGGCAGGAGTCCGGTCTCATGTGGAAGCGATGGCTATGGCGTTCGCTGGCGGCGCTGGTGGTGCTGGTTGGCAGCGCCGGCGGGGTGTTGTGGTGGGCTTACGAGAGCCTGGAGATCGAGTCGATGGCGCTCGCGCTGCCGGATCCGCTGCCCAGCGTGGCGCCGCCGGCGGAGCCGCGCGGGCGGATCCTGGCGGTGGTCAGCAGCGTGGCGACGCAGCCGCACAACGGGCGCAAGGCGGGCTATGAGCTGACCGAACTCTCGCGTGCCTGGGCGGTGTTCGTGGCCAATGGTTTCGACGTGGATATCGCCAGCCCGAAGGGTGGCGAGGCACCGATGAAGCTCGACGAGGAGCTGGTCGATCTGGACCACGCCTTCCTCGCCGATCCGGTGGCGACATCGCGGCGCAAGGCGACCCTGAAACTGTCCGATGTCGATCCCGCGCGCTATGCCGCGGTCTACTTCGTCGGCGGCAAGGGCACGCTGTGGGATTTCGCCGAGGATCCGGACATCGCACGGATCGGCACGGCGGTGTGGGCCGCGGGCGGTGTGGTGGCGGCGGTGTGCCACGGGCCGGCGGCGCTGTTCGGCATCCGCGATGTGAACGGCCGGCCGCTCATCGAGGGCCGTCGCGTGACCGGCTTCAGCAACGACGAGGAGCGCTTCCTGATCCCCGATGCCGAGCGCGTGCTGCCCTTCCTCGTCGCCGATCGCCTGAAGGCCCTCGGTGCGCGTTACACCGAAGGCCCGATGTATCTTGACCACACGGTGGTCGACGGGCGCCTGGTCACCGGGCAAAACCCGTGGTCGACCTTCTCGGTGGCCGAGGCCACCGTACGCGCGCTGGGCGTTACTCCGCTGCCGCGCGCGCCGACCGCGGAGGAGCGCAGTGTGGCGGTGCTGGCGGCTTATCACGAGGACGGAATCGCCGCGGCGCGCGCGCTGCGCGCGAACACAGCCGTTGACCGCCACCTGCTGGCGATGCACGCACTGATCGCGCTGATGCAGGGCCGGCTGGTCGATGCCGTACGCCTGCATGGCCTGGCACGACCGTGGGATGACGATGCCCGCGCCTGAGCCGATCCGCGTGCTGGTGGTCGAGGACGAGCGCGGCCTGCGCCTCGGGCTGGCCGCGCTCTTCGAGACCGCCGGCCATCGCGCCGACTTTGCCGCCGATGGCCGCAACGGACTGGCGCTGGCCCTGGCCGATCCGCCCGATGTGCTGGTGCTCGATCTCGGCCTGCCCGGCCTCGATGGCCTCACGGTGTGCCGCGAGTTGCGCGAGCGCGCCGACCGCCGCATCCCGGTGCTGATGCTGACCGCGCGCGATGCGCTCGACGACAAGCTCGAAGGCTTCGCCGCCGGCGCCGACGACTACCTGGTCAAGCCCTTCGCCGGGCCCGAGCTGCTCGCGCGCTGCCTGGCCTTGGCGCAGCGCCATCGCAGTGGCGCGCCGAACGAGATTGCCATCGGCAGCCTGCGCGTCGATCGCCGCACCGGTGACGCGCGGCGTGGCGACAGGCCGCTCGAGTTGCCGCGCATCCCCGCACGCATCCTGCTGGCGCTGGCAGAGGCCTGGCCGCGCACGCTGACCCGCAGCGAACTCGTCGACCGGGTCTGGCCGCACGAAGTGCCGCCCTCCGATCCCTTGCGCTCGCACCTCTACGTGCTGCGCCAGGCGCTCGACCGTGGCGCCGAGCGGCCGATGCTGGTGACGGTACACGGCGTCGGCTTCAAGCTGGTCGCCGATGACTGAGCCTCACGCGCGCAGCAGCCTGCAGACGCGCCTGATGGTGGCGATGGGCGCCTTCGTGCTCGCGCTGGTGGCGCTGTACACGGTCTATGCGCTGGCCTTCGCCTACACCGTGGAGGACGAGTTCATCGCGCGTGCGTTGGCGCAGGAGGCAAGCCGCATCGAAGCCGAGCGGGCGGGCGCCGGGCGCTGGCCCTTGCTCGAGGGGCCGCACCTGACACTGGTGACGCGCGTCGAAGACCTGCCGGCGGAGCTGCGTCCACTCGTGTTGGCGGAGCCGAACCGGCGCGAGTTCGCCGGCAGCGAAGGCCGGCACTACCACCTGCACCCGCTGCGCGTCGGCGAGGCCAGCGCGTGGCTGGTCGCCGAGGTCAGCCAGCAGCTGGTGTTCCGCGGCATGCGCGCAGTGGTGCTGGAAATCCTCGGCTATTCGGCATTGGCCGCGCTCGCCGTTGGCCTGCTGATCGCCTGGTGGGTGGCGCGGCGCACGACCCGGCCCTTGCGCGCGCTGGCCACTGCGGTTCAGCGACTCGACGCGGACCGTCTCCCGCCGTCCCTGCCGACGCTGCATGTGGGCGCCAGCGATGCCGAAGTCGAAACGTTGATGCACGGGCTCGACGACCTGCTGCGCCGAATCGGCGAGCACATCGCGCGCGAACAGGCCTTCACCCGCGACGCCAGCCACGAGCTGCGCACGCCGCTGGCCGTGATCCTGAGTCAGGTCGAGGCACTGGCCGCCAATCCGGCGTTGCCGTCCGCGCTGCGCCCGGCGCTCGACCAGATCGAAGCGGCCGCCCGCGGGCAGGCCGACACGCTGGATGCGCTGCTCGAACTGGCGCGCGCGCAGCCCGGGCTGGTCGCGCCAGTGCCACTGCTGCCGGCGGTCGAGCGTGCCATCGTGATGCAGTCGGCACGGCGGGTGCGCGAGGACCTCGAGTTCGAGATCGACATTCCGCCGGCTACGCGCACCGCGATCCGGCCGGCGGTGCTGCGTATCGTGCTGGCCAACCTGATCGGCAATGTCTACGCACACGCCGATCCCGGGCCGGTGCGGATCGATCTCCACGAAGATCGCTGCCGCATCCGCAACCGGGCCACACATGGCCTCGACGGTGGCACGCAGCGCGGCAGTGCCGGACTCGGGATCGGCCTGTCGATCGTGCGCCGGCTGGACGAGCAGCACGGGCTGGGCTTGCGGATCGAGGCTATCGGCGAGGAGGTCGAGGCGAGCTTCGCGTTGCATCCGGCTGGACCCGCCCCTTCGCCGTAGGAGCGCCCTCGGGCGCGAATGGATTCTTGCGGCGGGCCGATCGCGCGCAGGGCGCGCTCCTACGGATACGTTGAGCCACTGGCCAGCGCGAGGGACTTGCTAACCTAGCGCGCTCGATTCCGCTCCGGGTCTCCTGTCATGTCCCATCCCTTTCCGCCGCCACCCGCCGCCACCGTCCCCATCGCCGGCAGCACGGATCGCTTCCCGGTCCATCGCATCTACTGCGTCGGCCGCAACTATGCCGAGCACGCGCGTGAGATGGGCAATGTGCCGGAGAAGGGTGCGGCGCCGGTGTTCTTCATGAAACCGGCCGATGCGGTGGTCAGCGATGGCCGCGATCCGCTCTTTCCCTCGGCCACGCAGAACCTGCATCACGAGGTCGAGCTGGTGGTGGCCCTCTCCGGCGGCGGTGCCGACATCGACCCGGCGCAGGCGCTGGACCTCGTCTACGGCTACGCGGTCGGTGTCGACCTGACCCGACGCGATCTGCAGGCGGCGGCGAAGGCCAAGGGCAATCCCTGGGACATCGCCAAGGGCTTCGACGACAGCGCGCCGATCTCGGCCATCGTGCCGGCTGGCGGCCGTCATCCGGTCGACGAGCGGCTGGCGATCAGCGTCAACGGCATCGAGAAGCAATCGACCCAGGTGTCGGAGATGTTGTGGACGGTGCCGGAGATCATCGCCGAGCTGTCCAAGCTCTACCGGCTGCAGCCTGGCGACCTGATCTACACCGGTACGCCGGCTGGTGTCGGCCCGCTGGCCCCGTGCGATCGCGTCGAATGCCGCCTGGAAGGCTGGGCGGAACTCGCCTTCACGATGGTGCTGCGGGCGTGAGCGAGTGGCTGCTGGCGCACGAGCCACAACTGCGGCTCGGCGTATTCCTCGGTCTGTTCGCCGTGCTGGCGCTGGCGCAGTGGCGCTGGCCGCTGCGCGGGGTGGAGGGTGCTCCGGCGCGCTTCAGTCGCCACCTGCTGATCGCGGCCCTCGGTACGCTACTGGTGCGGCTGGCGGCCCCGGTCGCTGCAGTCGCCGCGGGCGCGCTCGCGTGGCAGCACGGGGTGGGACTGCTGCCGGCCCTTGACGCACCGATCTGGCTGGCGATTCCCTTGTCGATCCTGCTGCTGGATTTGGCAATCTACTGGCAGCACCGGGTTTTCCATCACGTGCCGCTGCTGTGGCGGCTGCACCGCATGCATCACGCCGACACCGCCTTCGAGGTGTCGACGGCGATCCGCTTCCATCCGCTGGAGATCCTGCTGTCGATGTGGATCAAGGTGGCCGTGGTGCTGCTGCTCGGCGCGCCAGCGGTCGCCGTGCTGCTGTTCGAGATCCTGCTCAATGCCACGGCGCTCTTCAGCCATGCCGATTTGCGCCTGCCGGAAGCGCTCGATCGCCGCTTGCGCTGGCTGCTGGTGACGCCCGACATGCATCGCGTGCATCACTCGGTGCAGCGTCACGAGACCAACAGCAACTATGGCTTCTGCCTGTCGATCTGGGACCGGCTCTTCGGCAGCTATCGCGAGCGTCCGCGCGCGGAGCAGCGGGAGATGCCGATCGGGCTCGAGTACTTCCGTGAGGAGGCCGATACCCGCGTGCCTGCGCTACTGGTACAGCCCTTCCGATAGGCCAGCCATGAATTTGCACGGTTTCACCATCGCCGGCACCGACACCGGCATCGGCAAGACCTTCGTCAGCGCGGGCCTGGTGCGCGCACTGCGCGCCACCGGCCGCGATGCCGTGGCGATGAAGCCGATTGCCAGCGGCTTCGAGTGGCGCGACGGGCGACGGGTCAACGATGACCTGCTCGCGCTCGATGCGGCGCAACAAGGCGCGCTCGCCGCCGCTGACCTTAACCAGTACGGCTTCGACCCGGCCATCGCGCCGCATCGTGCAGCCGAGTTGGCCGGCGCGCGGATCGAGCTGGCGTCGATCGTCGCGGCCTTCGAGCGCGCCGCGACACGCCATCGCCCGGTGCTGGTCGAAGGCGTCGGCGGTTGGGCGGTGCCGCTGGGGCCGGAACTGATGTTTGCCGATCTCGCCCACGTGCTCGCGCTGCCGGTTGTGCTGGTGGTCGGCGTGCGCCTGGGCTGCATCAACCATGCGCTGCTGAGCGCGCGCGCGATTCGTGCCGATGGCCTCGTCCTGGCCGGCTGGATCGCCAATCGAATCGATCCCGCCATGGCCGAGCCGGAGGCCAGTATCGATGCGATCGCAGGGCGCATCGGGGTGCCGCTGCTCGGCACACTGTCGCACGAGGCCTCGCCGGCCGAGTTCACCGCGCTGGCCAGGGCGCTGCCGTGATCGGGCTGCACGCCCGCGTCGCCTGGCGCCTCGCGGGCGTGCGAGGGGCGCTCGAGCGGGACGGTTTTCAGGCCAGCGCCGCACGCTGGCTCGGACCGGTGGCCTCGGGCACACGCACGGAGGCCATGCCCTGGCTGCGCGCCGTCCGTCGCATCGGCGCGCGCTGGCCGGGTTCGAAGTGCCTGGACCAGAGCCTGGCGATCGCCTCGCTACTGCGCGAACGTGGCATCGACGCACGCCTGCTGATCGGCGCCGCGCGCGGCGGCGCCGGAATCGAAGCGCACGCGTGGGTGGAAATCGACGGCGAGCCGATCGGCGAGCCCGCGGACCTGCGCGAGCGCTTTCGTGTGCTGGAAAGCTGGCCGCGCGGCGGGTGAGCACACCCATCGCGCGTCAAGCGCGCTCCCACATCGAAAGTCGAGACCTGCCCGCAAGACCCGTCGTCACCCCGGCGCAGGCCGGGGTCCAGGCATTGCGCTGGTGCCAAAGTAGCAGCGGACTCCGGCCCGCGCAGGAATCACGAGGTGGATGTGGGAGCGCCCTTGTGGCGCGATGAAGCTGGCCTCGAAGCCACACCCATCGCGCGACAAGCGCGCTCCCACATCGAAAGACGAGACCTGCCCGCAAGACCCGTCGTCACCCCGGCGCAGGCCGGGGTCCAGGCTTTGCGCTGGTGCCAAAGTAGCAGCGGACTCCGGCCCGCGCCGGAATCACGAGGTGGATGTGGGAGCGCCCTTGTGGCGCGATGAAGCTGGCCTCGAAGCCACACCGATCGCGCGTCAAGCGCGCTCCCACTTCGAAGTCAAAGGCCCCGGCCGTACCCAAGGCCGCGCACGGCCTGAAGCCCGCGTTGTAGTCTGTAGCCGATGGTCAACTCTTCCACCCGAAGCGCACCGCCCGCAGCGGGAGGCGCTCGCTTCCTGCTGCTGCAGGCCTTGCTCGTCGCGGCCTGGTTGCTGGCTTTCGAGTCGGCGCGCCTGCTCGAGTACGCGCCGCACGCAAGCTTGTGGTTCCCGCCGGTCGCCGTGACCTTCGCGGGTTTCCTGGTCTTCGGCTGGCGGGCGCTGCCCGCCCTGGTGCTGGCCTGCGTGCTCGGCACGCTGCGTGCGGATGCCAGTTACGAGATCGACCAGGCCCTGCTGCTGCAGTTGCTCAACGGCTTCGGCTTCGCAGGGGTGCATTGCCTGGCCTATGGCCTGGTTGCCGCGCTGATGCGGCGCCGGCTCGCCCACCGTGGCGCGGTGACCATGCCGCGCACAATCACGCTCTTCCTGTTCGGTGGCCTGGCCGCGGCGATGATCTCCGCGATCGGCGGCACCATCGTGATCTGGCTCGGCGGCATGATTCCCACCCCCGACGCGCGCCTGATCATCGTGCCCTGGCTGATCGGGGACTATGCGGCCCTGCTGGGCCTGGGACCGCTGGTGGCCGTTGCGCTGCGAGCACTGGCCTTGCGCCTGCGCATCGATAGCCTCGAGCATGTCCCGGCGCTGGTCGTGCTGACGCCCGCGCAGGCCCGTGGGCGCCGCGCGCTCGGCAAGCTCGCCGGACTGCTCGCGCTCACGGCACTGGTCATGGGAGCGATCGCGGCCATGCCCGATTACCCGCCGATCCAGTTCCTGCTGTTCTTTGCGCTGTTGCTGCAGTTGTGGATCGTCCATACCGAGGACCCGAGCGAGTCGCTGCTGTCACTGGCCGCCTTTTCCTTGCTGGTCGTTGCGCTGGCGGCCCTCTTGAAGCTCGGCGAATTCGCCTTCACGCTGCAGTTCGCGGTGATCGCGCTCGGCGCCAGCACCTACTTCGGTCTCGCCCTGCCGATGCTCTACGCGGACAACGCGCGGCTGCGGCAGTTGCTCACCCACGACACCCTGACAGGAGCGTTGTCGCGGCGATTCTTCGAGGAGCTGGCAGCCGACCAGCTCGCCCAGGCGCGCGCGCTGGGGCGACCGGCCTCGCTGCTGATGATGGATCTCGATCACCTCAAGACCGTCAACGACAGCCTAGGCCATGCGGCTGGAGATGCTTTGCTGGTGGACTTCGTCGTCGCCTGCCGTCGCGAGCTCGGCGCCGGTGGCGTGGTCGGACGGCTCGGCGGTGACGAGTTCGGTGCCTTTCTCGCCGATGCCGACAGCGCCACCGCGCTGCAGGTCGCGGAGCGGATTGCCGCTGCCTTTGCTGCCACCATGCCCAGCGATGGCATCGGCCCGGCGCGCAGCCTCAGCGCAGGCGTGGCGAGCCGTGGTGCGGATGGCGAGGACTACGCCAGCCTGCTGGCCCGCGCCGATGCCGCGCTGTACGCGGCCAAGCGCGGCGGCCGCAATCGCGCTCAGGCGGCCGGCCTGCCCTCAGCCGCCTGAGTAGAAGCGGGCCAGCAAGCGGGCGACGTCGGGGTAGGCATCGGCCAACAGCTCGGGCGCGAGGAAGTGGTACTCGCTGCTGACCGCGAAGAATTCTTCGGGCGCGGTGGCGGCATAAGGGTCGATCGGCGCGCGGGTCTCGTCGACATCGACGATCGCGCAGAGATCGTCATAGGCTGCCTTGAAGACCCGCTCCCATTCGCCGGGGTCCATCCCACGTGGCAGCGGCGGGCCTCCATCGGCGACGCCGCCGTGGCGTGCGTCGAGCTTGTGCGCGATCTCGTGGACGACGACGTTCATCACATCGTCGGGTTGCGCGAGGTCGGTTTCGAGGTCTTCCCAGGACAGCACCAGCGGCCCGGCATCCCAGGACTCGCCGGCCAGCTCCTCCTCCCATTCGGTGACCACGCCGCTGTCGTCGTCCTCGTGGCGCTCGCGACGGGCGCGGAAGGCACCGGGATAGACGATCACCTCGTGCCATCCACCGAGTTCGCCGTAGCCGAGCCCGAGTACCGGCCAGCAGGCGAGCTGGGCGATGCGCGTGCGCATCGGAAGGTCGACCTCCAGGCCGTGGGCGCCGGCGAAGGCCTTGTCGAGCAGGAACTGGCGCGTGTAGTCGGCCAGGCGCTCACGCCCGGCCGGATCGAGCGCGGCCAGTCCGGGCAGCCGCTCGAAACCCTCGGCAAAGGTCCTGCCGCACAGCTCGACCTGCGCCAGCCGGCGCTGGCGCCACCAGCGCAGCGGGTTCAAGCGGACCTCAATCGGCGGCCGGTGTCGCCGCCGGCGCTGTGGCAGGCTTGGCCTCGGCCTTGGCCTCGCTCTTCGGGGCTTCGGCCGCGGGCGTCGTCTCCGACTTCCCGCCCGCATCGCCCTCACCGGCGAGGTTGCGCTTCTTCTCCTTGTCGCCCTTGAAGTCGGTCTCGTACCAGCCGGCGCCCTTCAGGCGGAAGGACGGTGCGGTCAGCGCGCGCCGGACGGCGGGCTGGCCGCAGGCCGGGCAGGCCTCGGGGTCGGGATCGGAGAGTTTCTGCAGGCGGTCGAAGTGGTGGCCGCAGGCATCGCAGTCGAAGGCGTAGATCGGCATCAGGGTCTTCCTCGGCTCGGGGCGGCGAACTGCCGCCGGGCACGGTGGGCGCAGATAGGGTTGCGGCCGGCGAGTTTCAACCGCGTGTGGCGAGCAGGCGCTCGACATAGCGGGCGATCAGGTCGACTTCGATGTTGACGGAATCGCCAGCTCGGCGTGCGCCAAAGGTGGTGACGGCCCGCGTGTGCGGAATCAGCGCGACGCCAAAGCGCGCTCCCTCGACCTCGTTGACGGTCAGGCTGACGCCGTCGATCGCGATCGAGCCCTTCGGCGCGATGTAGCGCGCCAGCGCCTCGGGTACCTCGAAGACCCAGCGTTCGGCACGGCCATCGGCCTCGACCGACACGACGCGGCCGACGCCGTCCACGTGGCCGCTGACAAAGTGCCCGCCCATCGGCGTCGCCGGCGTCAGCGAGCGCTCGAGGTTGACGGCATCGCCGGCCGCCAGTTGCCCCAGCGTGGTTCGTGACAGCGTCTCGTTCGATACATCGGCGGAAAAGCCGCGCTCGTCCGGGTCGAGCGCGGTCAGGCAGACGCCGGAGACACAGATGCTGTCACCGGCGTGCACGCCTGCCATGTCGAGCTGGCCGGCAGCGATGACGATGCGGCGATCGCCGCCGACCGCCTCCAGCGAGCGGACCCGGCCCAGGCCTGCGACGATGCCGGTGAACATCAGCGTGCCGCACTCGCGCGATGGCGATCCAGTTCACGCTGCTTTTCACCACCACCGATGTAGTCGGGCACGATGGCCTCGACCGCGGTCGGCGTGATGCCGAGCTCGACCAGGCCATTGCGCTCGCTGGTGCTGTCGAGTGCGAGCGACTTGAAGTTGTCGCTGGAGAAGGGCTTCAGCGCTGCCGGCAGGGGATCGAAGGCGAGTGCCTGCAGGCGGCCCAGCACGTTGGGCAGCGGCAGCACCATGCGCCTGATCCCCAGCAACCGGGCGGTGTAACGCACGATCTCGGCCAGGCTCATCGCGCGCGGGCCGACCAGCGGGTAGATCTTGCCGATGGTCTCGGGGCGATGCAGCGCAGCGATGAAGGCCTGGGCGACATCCTTGACCCAGACCGGCTGCAGGCGCGCTGCGGCGCGTGCCAGCGGTACCACCGGCGCCAGCTTCAGCAGGGCGGCGAAGCGGCAGAAAAGCCCATCGCCCGGCCCGAAGATCACGCTCGGCTGGAATACGGTCCACTCGAGCTGCGAGGCGGCGACGCGATCGAGCGCCGCGCCGCGGCTCTTCAGGTAATGGCTGTCACCCTCGCCGGCACGGAGCGAGCTCATCTGCAGCAGGCGCTTCACGCCGGCCTTCTTCATCGCCGCGATCACGGTGTCGGTCAGTTTCACGTGGGCGCGCTCGAAGTCGCGGCCGCCGAAGCCGTTGTTCTGCAGGATGCCGACCAGGTTGACCACCACATCGGCGCCCTGGAAGCGGCGCACCAGCGCGGCCTCGTCGTAGACATCGGTGGAGTGCACGCGCACGTCAGGGAACACCAGCAGCTCGCGCTGGCGCTCGCGATTGCGGCTGAGCACATCGATGCGATGGCCGTCGGCGCGCAGCGCATGGACCAGCGCGCGACCGACAAAGCCGGTGCCGCCGAGGACGACGATGTGCAGGGACTTCGCCATGCGAGACTCCGGGGACGGGTTGCAACAGGGGCGCGGATTATCGCTGATGGGAACCCGGGGTGCCGCAGCCGGTGCGATTGATTGCTCATGCGGCGGCGGGCAAGGGGCAAGGGGCAGGGGCAGGGGACCAGACTTGCGCAGTGCTCGGTTTCTGCCGCCAAGCGTCTCCCCCTGCCCCCTGCCCCCTGCCCCATGCCCCATGCCCCCTGCCCCCTGCCGGGAGTCGTTCCATGCCGCACCCCCCGACTTACCGATTGTTCTTCGCGCTCGTGCCGCCCGCGGCGGTGCGCGCGGAGATCGCCTCCGTGCTGGCGCCCGTCTGGCCACAGCTGGCGCCGGGTGCACGCCGGATTGCTGCGGCGCGCTGGCACCTGACGCTGGCCTTCCTCGGCAGTTTCAGGGCGCGTCCGACCCTGCTGGCCGAGCGCGCGATGGCGGCTGCCGCGGCCATCGAGAGCCCGGCCTTCACGCTGAGCCTCGATCACCTCGGCCACTTCGGAGGCCGTACGCGCGTGCTCTGGCTGGGCATGTCGGTGGTACCGGAAGCACTGGTCACGCTGCGCGCCGAGCTGGTGGGTGGATTGCAGGCGGGCGGCGTCGGCGTCGATCGCCCTGCTGACTTCGCGCCGCACCTCACGGTGGCCCGTGGCGTGGCTCGGCCGCCGCCCGAGCACGCGCTGGCGCCGGTCGCCTGGCCGGTCGGCGACTTCGCACTGCTGCTCAGCCACCAGGATCGCGGCGGGATCATTTACGAGACGCTGTGTCGCTGGGCCCTGGCGGCTCCCGGATAGCCCGTCGTGGCCGCGCAGCGGACTCCGCGGGGACACGCTGCCGGACCCTATCATCGCGCCATGCTCAATCCCGCCCCGCGCATCGAATCGATCCCCTTGTGGGATGGTCACGCCGTGCACGTGATCGACGATGCGCTGAGCGAGCCGGCGCGCTGGGTCGAGCTGGCGGCCGAGCATGCCGATGCCTTCGTCCAGCAGGACCACAACGCCTACCCCGGCGGCGAACTGCGGTTGCCGGACGAGATCACCGCGCGCCTGGTCGAGTTCTTCGTCCAACACATTCGCAGTCGACTCGGTGCGCGCCGCGTCGAGCGGGCACACAGCCGCCTGGCGATGGTCAGTCTGCCGCCGGAGTGGCTGCAGCCGAGGCAGTGGATTCCGCACCGCGACCGCATGGGCCTGGGACCCGAACACTGCATCGGCGCCTCGGTGCTGTACCTGTTCGAGGACGAGGACCTCGGTGGCACGGCCTTCTTCCGGCCGCTGGCTCCGGCAGCCGTGATCGACCGCCTCGTGCACGATTCCGGTGTGCTCGACGGGCCTTCCTTCGCCGCACGCCACGGCATCACGCCCGGCTATCCGCGTGCCAACACCTGGTTCGAGCACGTCCTGACCGTCCCACCGCGCTACAACCGCCTGATCTTCTACGACGGGGCCCTGTTCCACAGCAGTGCGATCCCGGCGCCGGAGCGACTTTCGACCGACCCAAGGTGCGGCCGACTGACACTCAATGGCTTCTTCACCTGTACGCGCTCGCTGGCCGCGTGCTGAACCTCGACCATCGTCGCAGGGCCGGATTGACGGTGGTCAAGAAGGGTCGATGCCCCTCTCCTCTAAGGTGTGACCCATGACCCCGGCTACGGGACGGGCGGGGTTGTCCTTTTTCAGGAGGTCACATGCCAGTCGATCTGTACCGTTCGAACAACCACCGCTGCATCTCCTTCAACGATCTGGTCCGCGGCGACGATGGCGTGCAGGCCAACCAGTTCCTGGTGCTGCACGGCGAGGCCTCGGCACTGATCGATCCGGGTGGCGCACTGCTCTACACCCCGGTGTCGCTCGCCGTCGGGCGCTACATTCCGCTGAAGAGCCTCACCTGGATCCTCGCTTCGCACCAGGATCCCGATGTCATCGGTTCAGCCGACCGCTGGCTGATGTACACCAGTGCGCGCATTGCCTGCTCGAAGCTGTGGGGACGTTTCGTGCCGCATTCGGTGCCGCACTATGTCGATACCGGCGGTGAGGACCGTTACTTCCTGATTCCCGACGAGGGCATCGACATCCCGCTCGGTGGCAGCGTCATCAAGGCCTTGCCGGCGCATTTCCTGCACTCGGTCGGCAACTTCCAGTTCTACGACCCGGAGTCGAAGATCCTGTTTTCCGGTGACCTCGGGGCCTCGATGGTCGACGAGTTCACGCCGGTCGAGGGCAAGGATTTCGACGCCCACATCCCGTCGATGGCCGGCTTCCACCGCCGCTACATGGCCAGCAATCGCGCCTGCCGGATCTGGGCTGACATGGTCGATGGACTCGACATCCAGATGATCGTCCCGCAACACGGTCGCCCCATCTCGGGCGATGTCGCGGTACGTCGCTTCATCGACTGGGTGCGGAACCTGGAGTGTGGGGCGGACCTGCTCATCGGGCCGGGGCGCTTCCGCGCCAGCGGGGCCGCCGCACCCACCCCCGCCCCCGCCCCGGGCGCAAGTGTCGCAGCCGTGCGAACCCGGGTGGCGCCGGCGGTGCCTGCGCGCAATCCCTTCGAGGGCGTGGGCGGCAGTTGAAGTGCGCAGGCAAAGACCTTCAGCATCGATTTTTGCCTCGACTGCAACCAAAGTCCCGGCGCCCGATCCGATGGTCGCAGGCGTCCCCGGCTACTGGCACAATGCAAGGGACCAGACAGGGGATCGCCATGGATCAGCGCGTCACTCCGCCACCGATGATGCAGTCCGGCTGTCGGCCGGTCGATGCCTTGCTCGATCCGGTCAAGGGACAGCACCAGCGCGCAATCGCGCATCGCCTGAAACGTGCCGAAGGCCAGATCCGTGGCGTGCTGCGGATGATGGAATCGGGTGAGCCCTGCGAGAACATCGTCCAGCAGCTCGCAGCCGCGCGCAAGGCACTCGATCGCACCTTCTACGAGATGATCGCCTGCATGATCGAGAGCGAGGTCGGGAGTGTCGAAGATCCCGATGTCTGCCGCGAGCGTGTCGCCGAGATCACCCGGCTCCTGGCGCGCTACGCCTGAGCTGGCGTGGCGGAGCGGGTGCGCCCCTGCAGGGCGAAGGAAAGGGCCCGATAGGGGCGAGCCCTGCGCGACCCGTGGGTCGGGATTCATCCCGACGCTTTCGCTCGGGCCAGTTAAGAGCGTCCGGATGAATCCGGACCCACCAGCGCCGCGGCAAGTCCGCAGAGCCCGCTGGTTCTGTGGGCCGGGATTTATCCCGACGCTTCTGTCCAGAGTTGCTGCAGAGCGTCCGGATGAATCCGGACCCACGTCTAACCCGGCCCTGTTCGCTCAGAACCGGTCCAGCGGCAGCTTGAGGTAGCGCACACCGTTGCCTTCTGGCTCGGGCAGCTCGCCGGCGCGGATGTTGACCTGGATGGCTGGCAGGATCAGCGTGGGCATCTCCAGGGTGGCGTCGCGGGCGCGGCGCATCGCGACATAGTCCTCGACCGGCACGCCCTGGCGCACGTGGATGTTGGCGGCCTTCTGCTCGCCTATCGTCGTCTGATGCCGGATCTCGCGGCCGCCCGGCGCGTAATCGTGGCAGACATACACACGCGTGGTGTCCGGTAGCCCGTAAAGGCGCTGGATCGAGGCGTAGAGCAACTCGGCGCTGCCGCCGGGGAAATCGCAGCGCGCGGTGCCGCCGTCGGGCATGAACAGCGAATCGCCGACGAACAGCGCGTCGCCGATCAGGTAGCTGACCGAGTCGTTGGTATGACCCGGCGTGGCGATCACGCGGGCCTCGATGCTGCCGATCGAAAAGCGCTCGTCATCGACGAACAGATGATCGAACTGGCGACCATCGACCGGAAAATCGACGCCGAGGTTGTAGACCTCGCGGAAGGTCTGCTGCACACGCGTGATGCCGGCGCCGATTGCGATGCGCGCGTCGGGGAGTTGCGATTTCAGCCAGCGCGCGGCCGACAGGTGGTCGGCATGGGCATGGGTTTCGAGGATCCAGTCGACCGCCAGGCCCTGGGTGGCAATGGCATCGAGGACGGCCTGCGCCGACGCGGTGCCGGTGCGGCCGCTCTTGGGGTCGAAATCCAGGCATGGATCGATGATCGCCGCGCGTCGGCTGGCCGGGTCGCTGACCAGGTAGGTGAAGGTGTGGCTCTGGGCGTGGAAGAAGGCTTCGACGGAGGGCTTCATGGCGTTCGACTCAGGTGGATGCGGCCAGCAGCGAGGGTACGCTGCGCCACAGGATGTAGCCGCTCATCAGCACCAGCAGCAGCGCAAAGGCGCGGCGCAGCGTCTGTTGCGGAAGGCGGCCGGCAAGGCGCTGCCCGGCCAGGCTGCCGGCAGCGCCGATGGCGGTGAACAGGCCGATGATCTGCCAGTCCAGCGCCTGGCCGGACTGGGTCAAGGTCCACGCATGCTTGGCAAAGCCGGTGCCGGCATTGAGCGCGATGATCGCCAGACTGGTGCCGATCGCGCGGTGCATCGACAGGCCGCCGAGCAGGACCAGCGCGGGCAGGATCAGGAAGCCGCCGCCGATGCCGACAATGCCGGTCAGTGCGCCCACCGCGAGCCCTTGGCTCACCAGGCGCGTTCGCGAGGAAGGTGCCGGTGCTTGCGCGGCTGCCGGGCGTGCCATGCGCACCGCCGCGACCAGCATCACGAGGGCAAAGACCGTCAGTTGCAGCAGGCCCGGCAGTAACTGCGCGAACCACGAACCGGCCAGCGTGCCGGCCATGCCCGGCAGGCCGAACCAACCCACACTGCGGTAGTCGAGCTGCCCGCGCGCGGCCGCGGGCAGCGCCCCGGCCAATGCCACCGCACCGACTATTGCCAGCGAGCCGGCAATCGCGAGCTTTTCCGGCTGGCCCACCAGGTAGACCAGGATCGGCACCGTCAGGATCGAGCCGCCCGAGCCCAGCAAGCCGAGCGAGACGCCGATCGCGAGCGCTCCGAGCGCAGCCAGCCACATCGTGACCGGCCTTCAGCGTGCGGGCACTTCGGCCCACATCAGACCGCGGAAATCACCCTCGCGATAGCCGGTCGCCAGATCGAGCGGATAGCGCTCCGCGAGTGCGGCGGTGACGGCTTCGGAGAGCTGCTCGCCGTGGCACACCAGGCAAGGACCCTCGACCCGAATCGCGCGCACGTGGCGATAGGGCGCCGACGAGCCTGCAGCAGGCGGCAGCGCTTCTTCCAGCAGCTGTTCGCCGGCGCGCCAGGCGGCGTCGAAGCGTTCGAGCAGCGGCATCTGCCAGACCGTCGGCTGGTTGCGCGGGTTGCGTACCGCCAGGGCGGTCCGGCCCAGCGTCACGCCGTGCTTCGCGCCGACCTCGCGGGCAATCACGGGCGCCTCGTCCTGGCACACCGCGATCGCCGCCACCGAACCCTCGGCCTGCATCGTCGCCACCAGCCGCTCGCGCAGGCGCTGGCCGAATTCGCCCATCGCCGCGCGGGCCTGGTCGGCGGGTTCGGGGGCGGTGTCGGCGGCTGCGGGGAGGATGGGCAGAAGGGCGAAAAGGATGATCAGCAGGGGCTTGGGCATCAGTCGTTTCCTTGGCCTCGAGTCGGAAGGAGCATGGGTACGCAAAGGACGCGAAGAAGAGCGGAGAGGGAGGGCACGCAGTGATGACGAGTCTGCCGCACACGCACCAATACTCGTCATTCCTGCGCAGGCCTGACGGGCGGAGAACACCCTTGCCCCTCACCACTCACCACTCACCACTTCACTTCAGCCGCTCGATCCCGATGGCCTTGAGCACATACTTCTCATAGATCGGCTCGGTGTTGCCCGAGCGCATCTTGGCGAGAAAGTACTTCTCGAAGGCGATCTTGGCCAGGTGCACCCACTTGCCGACCTTGGCCCAGGTCACGTTGCGCGGCGGGATCTGCGGCAGGGCGACGAAGGCGGCGCCGGTGTCGCCCATGTCGGCGAGGCAGATCGCATTCCAGGTGGCGACGTGGCTGGGCGCCTTGCCGGCGAGGTCCTCGGCAATGTTCCCGGCGATCGCGCTCACCATCGACTCGATCATGAAACCGGTCTTGGGCGCGCCGGTGGGCACCGGGGTCTGTTCGACCGGCGGGATCGAGACACAGACCCCGGCCGAGTAGATGTTGGGGTAAGTCGGATTGCGCTGGTGCGCGTCGATCTGCACGAAGCCGCGCGGATTGCACATCTCCTTGACCGCGCGCACCGCATCGACGCCGGTGAAGGGCGGCATCACCATTGCGTACTTGAAGGGCAGTTCGTGTTCGCGCACGAGCTGGCCACGATCGTCGAGTTCCTGCGCGCTGAGCTTGCCGGGCTCGATGGCGGTGACCTTCGCGTTGGTGATCCACTTGATGTGGCGCTGGCGCAGCTCGGATTCGAGCAGGCCCTTGGAGTCGCCGACGCCACCCAGGCCCATGTGGCCGACATAGGGTTCGCTGGTCACGTAGGTCATCGGCACGCGGTCGCGCAGCTTGCGCTTGCGCAGGTCGGCATCGAGGATCATCGCGAACTCGTAGGCCGGGCCGAAGCAGCTCACGCCGGGCGCGGCGCCGATGATGATCGGGCCGGGATCCTTCAGGAACTCCTCGTAGGCCGCCCAGGCCTTGCTGGCATGCGGCGTGGTGCAGATCGATTGCGTGTGCGCCTCGGGGCCGAGGCCGGGAATCTCGTCGAAGGCCAGGCGCGGGCCGGTGGTGATCACGAGGTAGTCATAGCCCAGCGTGCGGCCATCGCGCAGGTGCACGCGGTTGGCTGTCGGCTCCAGTTTGTCGATGCCCACCGGGATGAACTCGATGCCTTTCTTCGCCAGGTACGGACCCACCTCCAGCTCGACATCCGCCGGCTTGCGCCAGCCCACGGCGACCCAGGGGTTGGACGGCGTGAAGCTGAAGCGGGCGCTCTCGCCCACCAGCACCACCTCGTGCGCCTTGCCCAGCTTCGCCTTGATCTCGTAGGCCGCGCTCATGCCGCCCAGACCCGCACCCATCACCAACACCCTGGCCATGATCCCCTCCGATGTGGCCGCGGCCCTTGCGGGCCATTACAAGGATCGCTAAAGTAGCGATGTCTGAATTAGAGCACGCTTATATAGCGGGCGCAACCGGAGCAAGACGATGGCCTACACAGCCCAGGACCTGGTCGCCGCCGCACGCGCGGTGATCCGTGAGATCGATGCCGGCGAGCTGGCGGAACTGCAACTGGCCGGTGTGCCCATTGTCGATGTGCGCGAACCGGCGGAGTACGCCGCCGGTCATGTCCCGGGCGCGGTCAACATTCCGCGCGGGGTCCTCGAGTTCGAGGTCGACGGCCACCCGGCGGTGAACTGCACCAGGGACCCGGCACTCGCGCATCGCGAGCAGCCGATCGTGCTGTACTGCCGCAGCGGCGGTCGCAGCGCGCTGGCCGCCGAGGCACTGAAGCGGCTCGGCTTCGCCGACGCGCGCTCGCTGGCCGGTGGCTACATCGGCTGGACCGCAGCTGGCCGCCCCGTTCAAGCCTGATCCTGGAGGAGAGCTGCATGTTCAATCTGTTCGGTGGCCAGCCTGCGCCCAAGCCCGGCGCCGATGTCGATCCGCGCTCGGCGCAGGCGCTGATCGCCGATGGCGCGCCCATCGTCGATGTGCGCGAACCCGCGGAGTTCGCCGCCGGCGCGATCAAGGGTTCGGTCAACGTGCCGCTGGGCGAGGTGCTGGCCGATGGCATGGCCGCGCTCGAACGGGCCGGCGTGCACGCCGGCGAGCACGAGATCGTGCTGGTCTGCCGCAGCGGCAACCGCAGCGGCAAGGCCTGTCACGCACTGGCCGGGCGCCTGGGATCGAAGGCGCACAACCTCGCCGGCGGCGTCATCGCCTGGCACGCAGCGGGCTTGCCCTTGCTGCCGAACGGCGGTCGCTGAGGCCGCGCGTGAGCCTGTCGCGCCGGTGGTTCCCGTGGGTTTTCGCGCTGATCATGGGCGGCGCGATGACCTTGATCGTGACGCTGGCCCTGACGCTTGCACAGGGATTCACGCTGGCAGGATGGATGGGGCGCTGGCTGCTGGCCTGGCTGGTGGCCACACCGACCATCGTGCTGCTGGCACCCGGCGCGCGCCGGCGCGCCGCGCGCATCGCCGAGCTGCCGTGAGCTCGAGCGACGGGTATCGCAGCGAGGCTCTGGTCGTCCGACGTTGAGGGGAAAAGGGGCAGGGGGCAAGGGACCCGCCCTCGACAGGGTCGGCGTATGCCGCAAGCCTGAACCCCTGGCCCCCCCCCCCCCCCCCCCCCCCCCCCCGGGGCCCCAAAACACCCACCCCCCCCCCCCACCCCGCCCCCCC
>JANJUH010000411.1 GCA_024710675.1 Lysobacterales bacterium | reverse complement strand
AAGTACGACCCCAGCCTGCCGCTGGCCTTCAAGATCGCCCACCTGTTCGGCCTCGCCATCGAGGCCATCTTCATCCCTGACGAGGAGTCCCCGTGATGAGTCGTTTCCCGCTCTGGCCGCTGGCGGCCGTGGTCCTCGCCGCGCATCCCGCGGCCGAGGCCCGCACGCTCGGGCAGATCAGCTTCGAGAAGTGCGAGCTGCCCGTGGTGGGCTTGCGCCCCAGCAATCCGCTCAATGCCGAATGCGGCACGGTGGAGGTCCCCGAGAACTGGGACGCACCCGAGGGCCGCAAGATCAGCCTGGCGCTGGCGCTGGTGCCCTCGCGCGCCGGCAAGCCCGAGCCCGACCCCGTTTTCCTGCTCGCCGGCGGCCCCGGCCAGGCGGCCCGCGAGAGTTGGCGCAGCGTCGCCGGCGCCTTCCGCCAGGTGCTCGGCCAGCGCCACGTCATCCTGCTGGATCAGCGCGGCACCGGCGCCTCGAACCGCTTCGACTGCCCGGTGCCGGATGATCTCGACCCGCTCGCGGTCGACCTCGACCCGGCCCAGGCGGCAGCACAGGCGCGTGCCTGCGTGGAGGCCGCGAAGGACAGCCACGACGCGCGCTACTACACCAGCGAGGACGCCGCACGGGACCTCGACCACGTGCGCGGCCTGCTCGGCGCAACGCAGATCAACCTGGTCGGTGTTTCCTACGGCACCCGCATGGCGCAGGTCTACGCGCGGCGCTTCCCGGCCGCGGTGCGGACGATGCTGCTCGACAGCCCGGTGCCCGCCACCCTGTTCCTGGGCAGCGAGCATGCGATGAACCTCGAGGACACCCTGCGCACGCAATTGCATCGCTGCCGCGACGATGCCGCCTGCGGCGAGCGCTTCGGCGATCCGTACGCGACGCTCAAGCAACTGCAGGCCGATTACGCCGCCACGCCGCGCATGGTGTCGATCCGCGACCCGCGCACCGGCGAGGCCGTCGAGCGTCCGCTGGCTCCCGGTACGCTGGCAACTGTGGCACGCATGTACATGTACTCCGGCGAGACCGCGGCGCTGCTGCCGATGTCGTTGAGTGAAGCCGCGGCCGGTCGCCCCGAGCCTTTGATCGCGCAGGCGACGATGATGGGCGAGGATCTGGGCGCGCAGATCGCGATGGGCATGCACTGGTCGGTGATCTGCAGCGAGGACGCGCCGAAGTTCAGCGCCCGTCCGCAGGACGCAGGCACGCTGCTCGGGGAGGCCTTCGTCGACCTGTCGATCGCCTGGTGCGAGGCCTGGCCGCAGCGCCCGGCACCGGCCGATTTCCACGAGCCGCTCACCGGCAGCTGGCCGACGCTGGTGCTGTCGGGCGAGTTCGATCCGGTGACACCGCCGCGTTATGGCGACGAGATCACGAAGCAACTGGCCAATGCCCGTCACCTGTCGATGCGCGGCCAGGGCCACAGCGTGCTCGGCCGCGGTTGTGGCCCGAAGCTGATGACCGCGTTCATCGAGTCCGCTGATCCAGCCAAACCCGATGCGGAGTGCCTCGACAGTCTCGAGGCCTCGCCCTTCTTCCTGAACTTCTCCGGGAGTGCGCCGTGATCGAACTTTCCGACCTGCGCAAGACCTTCGGCGCCGTCAAGGCGGTCGATGGCGTCAGCTTCACCGCCCGCGACGGCGAGATCACCGGCCTGCTCGGCCCCAACGGCGCCGGCAAGACCACCACCTTGCGCATGCTCTACACGCTGATGAAGCCCGAGACCGGGCACATCCGCGTCGATGGCATCGACATCGCCAGCGACCCGACCGGCGCGCGCCGGCGACTCGGTGTGTTGCCCGATGCGCGCGGGCTGTACAAGCGGCTGACGGCGCGCGAGAACATCGAGTACTTCGGCCGCCTGCACGGCCTCGACGAGGGCACGCTGAAGGCACGCACCGAGGCGCTGATCGCCGCCCTCGGGATCGCCGACATCGCCGAGCGCCGCACCGAGGGCTTCTCCAATGGCCAGCGCGTCAAGACCGCGATCGCCCGCGCATTGGTGCACGACCCGCGCAACGTGCTGCTGGACGAGCCCACCAACGGCCTCGACGTGATGGCCACCCGTGCGCTGCGCCAGTTCATGCTGAAGCTGAGGGACGAGGGCCGTTGCGTGCTGTTCTCCAGCCACATCATGCAGGAGGTCGCCGCGCTCTGTGATCGCATCGTCGTGATCGCCCGCGGCCGCGTGGTGGCGCAGGGCACGCCCGACGAGCTGCGCCGGCAGGCGGGCGACGACAACCTCGAAGAGGCGTTCGTCAAGATCATCGGCACTGAAGAAGGACTCTCGCTGTGAGCCCCTGGAAAGTCGTTTTCTGGAAGGAAGTGCGCGAGAACGCGCGCGACAAGCGCACCATGTTCAGCACCTTCGTGCTCGGCACGCTGATGGGCCCGGTGTTGTTCGCGGTGCTGATCAGCCTGGTGATCTCGGTGCAGCTCGAACGCGCCGAGAAGCCGCTCGAATTGCCGGTGATCGGCGCCGAACACGCGCCCAACCTGATCGCCTGGATGAAGACGCGCGGCGTCGTCATCGAGGAGGCGCCCGCCGATCCGGAAGCGGCGATCCGCAAGCGCGACGAGGACGCGGTGCTGCGCGTCCCGGCCGCTTATGCCGAGGAGTGGCGCGCGGGCCAGCCGGCGACGCTCGAGCTGATCGTCGATCGCTCGCAGCAGAAGGCGGAGCAGACCGTGCGCCGGGTCGAGCAGATGATCGCCGAGTACTCCTCGCTGACCGCCACCCAACGCCTGCTGGTGCGCGGCATCAGTCCGCAGGTGGTACAGCCGGTGCTGATCGCCGATGTCGACCAGTCGACGCCGCAGAGCCGCGGCGGCATGCTGCTGGCGATGCTGCCTTACCTCCTGATCCTGACCGTGTTCGCCGGTGGCAGCTACCTCGCCACCGACGCCACCGCCGGCGAGCGCGAGCGGCAGTCGCTGGAACCGCTCTTGGTCAATCCGGTCGGGCGCGGCGAAATCATGGCGGGCAAGCTGCTGGCGACGCTGGCCTTCGCACTCGCCTCGCTGGCGATCTCGCTGACCGCCTTTGCGCTGTCGACGCCGCTGTTCCCGGTCGAGAAGATCGGCATCGTGGTGAAACTGGGACCTGCCGAGTGCGCGCAGCTCTTCCTGCTGGTGGCGCCGCTGGGCCTGATCGGCGCGGGCCTGCTGACCACGGTGTCGGCCTATGCCAAGAGCTTCCGCGAGGCGCAGACCTATAACACGTTGCTGATCCTGTTGCCGGCGATCCCCTCGATGCTGATGGCGCTGAACCCGGTCAAGCCGGCCGACTGGATGTACGCGCTGCCGCTGCTGAGCCACCAGCTGGTCATCGAGCAGACCGTCCGCGGCGAGGGCGTGGCGCTCTGGCAGGCCGGCCTGTCGATCGGCACCACGCTGCTGGTGGGCCTGGTCATCGCCTTCGTCGCGATGCGCATCTACCATCGCGAGCACCTGGCGATTTCGGCCTGATGCAGACGAGAGCAGGATGCCCAGCCACGCCCTGATCAGCCTGGATGCGGTGATCATCGCCGTCACCGGCGATGCGCCGCGCGTGCTGGTGGTGCGCGATGGCGGTGGCGACGCGCTGCCCTCAGGTCCCCTGGATCTGGGGGCGCATCCCACCCTCGAGCGCGGCTTGCGTACCTGGGTCACGCAGCAGACGGGCCTGACGCTGGGCCATGTCGAGCAGCTCTACACCTTCGGCGATCGCTACCGCGACCCGCGCGAACAGGCCGGCGGGCCGCGGGTGATCTCGACGGTCTACCTCGCGCTCGTGCGCGAGGGCCGCCTCGCGACCGGCTTCGAGGCGGCCTGGGCCGACACTTATGCCTACCTGCCGTGGGAAGACTGGCGCGGCGGCCGGCCGGCGGTGCTCGATGGGCTGTTGCTGCCGGCGCTGTTCGTCTGGGCTGGCGACGAGGGCGAGCGCGTCGAGCGCCTGCGCCAGTGCTTCGGCCACGAGGGCACGCCCTGGGACCACGAACGTTGCCTGGAACGCTATGAGCTGCTGTGGGAAGCCGGGCTCGTCAGCGAGGCGCGAACCGGAACAGCAAGCGCCGCCGGACAGCCGATGGCGCGTGACCATCGCCGCATCCTCGCCACCGCGCTCGGACGGCTGCGCGGCAAATTGAGCTACCGGCCGCTGGTTTTCGAGCTGCTGCCGGAGCGTTTCACCCTCGGTGGCCTGCAGCGCGTGGTCGAGGCCCTCGCCGGGCAGCGCCTGCACACGCAGAACTTCCGGCGCCTGGTGGCGACAGCTGGGCTGGTCGAACCCACCGGCGAGATCACCCGCGGCACCGGCGGGCGCCCGGCCGAGCTGTTCCGCTTCCGTCGCGAAGTGCTGCACGAGCGGCCGGCGCCGGGCGTGGGACTGCCCGCGCGGCGCAGCGAACCCGCCTGAACTGCATTGGCCGCAGGCCGGGCCACGGGGCGGCTGGCGCGATAGACTCGCGCTCTTCCCGCTGATTCCAGGTCCGGCCCCATGCGCACGCTGATCCTCGCCTCCGCCCTCGCCCTTGCCTTCGGCAGCGCTGCCGACGCGCAGTCCTTCTCCTCGCTCGAGGAGCGGATGACGGCGAAGGAGTTCCGCGAGGCCGGCCTCGACAAGCTCAGCGACGAGGAGCTGCGCGCCCTCAATGCCTGGGTGCAGCGCAATGTGCGCCTCGCCGAGCAGGGTGGTGCGGCTGCTGCGGCTCCCGGGCAGGCTGCTCCGGTTGCTGCGCAAGCCAGTGCAGACACCCGCGGTTTCGAGAACGCCGAACGCACCGAGATCGCCAGCCGCATCCTCGGCCCCTTCAAGGGCTGGAGCGGCAAGACCGTGTTCACCCTGGAGAACGGCATGGTCTGGCAGCAGGTCGAGGACGATCGCGCCTCGATCGTCGCCGAGAGTCCCTCGGTCACGATCTCCCCGGGCACCTTCGGCTCCTGGCGCCTGAAGGTCGAGGGCTCGAACCGCACGACGCTGGTGAAGCGGATCAAGTAAGGCGCGTAGTCCCCCTCTCCCCCGACCCTCTCCCACGAGGGGAGAGGGGAGAAAGGCGGCTAGCCGTTCAAGCCCCTCTCCCCTCGTGATAGAGGGGTTGGGGAGAGGGGGCGATTGGCACTCGGCACTCACCGACCTTCGCCCTCACCCCTCCAGCGCCAGTCGCGAGAAAGCCTGGATGAACCACGCCAGCGCGCGGCCGCGGACCGGTTCGCGCCAGGCCAGGTGGATCGGCGCAACCACCGGGCCCTGCGCAGTCTCGCGCGCGAGCAGGCGGCCGGCGGCGATCTCGGGGGCGGCGATGTGCACCGGCAGGTAGCCGCAGCCCAGGCCCGCGCATTGGGCGGATACCTTGTAAGCGAAATCCGGCACCGTCATCACCGCTTGTCCGGGCAGCAGTCCGGCCGTGCGGCGCGGCAGCGAGCGCGCCGAATCGGCCACGGCGATGGCGCGGTGCGCGGCGATCTCCTCGGGGGCGAGTGGCTCGGGTGCGCTCGCCAGCGGATGCCGGGGCGCCACACAGAACACGAAGGGCACGCGGCCGATCGGCTGCAGGCGGATGTCGCGGCTGGCCGGCGCCTCGCCCGGAGCGCCGACGATCAGGTCGGCGCGTCCCGACAGCAGCGCCTCCCAAGTCCCTGACAGCACCTCGTGCCAGAAGCGCAGGCGGGTCGGTGCACCGAGTCCGTCGAAGGCGCGCACCGCTGGCCACAGCACATCCACCGGCACGATCGCATCGACCGCGATCACCAGCTCGGACTCGAAACCCAGCGCAGCGCGGCGCGCGCGCGTCAAGGCCTGGTCCATCGCCGCGTGCAGCTCGGCCCCCTCGCGTACCAGCAACTGCGCGGCCTCGGTCAGTCGTCCACGGCCGCCGCGGCGGTCGACCAGCAACAGGTCGAGGCGTTCCTCGAGCCGGCGCACCTGGTAGCTGAGCGCCGAAGGCACCACATCGAGCGTGCGCGCCGCCGCGGCCATCGAGCCGCTGCGGGCGATGGTGGCGAGCAGGTCGAGGTCCTTCAGATCCAGTGCCGGCATTCGAATTTTTTGAACATCACCGTCGATCCACGCAGCTTGGCGCACGCTGGCCGCGCCGGCAAGCTGTTTCCACCCTCAGACCGAAGGACCCGAATCCATGCGCACGCTGCTCGCCCTCGCCACCCTGGCTTTCGCTTCGACCGTGGCCGCCACCCCGGCCGAGTACCGCTTCGACAAGGTGCACTCGCAGATCCACGCCAGCGTGAAGCATCTGGGCTTCTCCTCCAGCACCGCGCGTTTTCACATCAAGGACGGCGTGCTGACGCTGGATCCGGCCGATCCGAGCAGCGGCAAGGTCGATGTCACCATCGACGCGACCTCGATCGACCTGGGAGACGCCACCTGGAAGGATCACCTGTCGGGCGAGAAGTGGTTCGGCTTCGCCCAGTTCCCCGAGATGCGTTTTGTCTCGACCAAGGTGGAGCAGGGCGCCGGCAATGCGCTGACGGTCCACGGCGAGCTCACTCTCAAGGGCGTGACCAAGCCGGTGACCTTGAACGCCACGTTGAACCAGGCCGCCGAGCATCCGTTCTCGAAGAAGCCGGCGGTCGGTTTCTCGGCCACGACGACCTTCAAGCGCTCGGACTTCGGCATGGCCGAGTACGTGCCCGCCGTTGGTGACGAGGTCACGGTGCGCATCGAGATCGAGGCCTCGGCTTCCTGAGCGAGCCCCCTGCCGTGACCCGCTACACACGCACCGCGATCGCCCTGCACTGGCTGATGGCGCTCGCCGTCATCGGCCTGCTCGGGGTCGGCACCTGGATGACGGGGCTGAAGCCCTCGCCGACCAAGATCGAGGTCTACACCTGGCACAAGTGGATCGGACTCACGGTCCTGCTGCTGGTGCTGGTGCGCGTGCTCTGGCGCCTGCGCCACGCCCCGCCACCGCTGCCCGCCGGCACCCCGGCGTGGCAGCGGCGTGCGGCGGCGGCCAGCCATGGCCTGCTGTACGCGCTGCTGTTCGCGATGCCGCTGACCGGCTGGCTGCAGAACTCGGCAGCCGGCTTCCCGCTGAGCTGGTTCGGCCTGTTCAAGGTGCCGCCACTGGTCGGGCGCGACAAGGAGTCCTTCGCCTTCTGGCAGGGCACGCACGAAGTGCTGGCCTGGTTGCTGGCGGCATTGATCCTGGTGCACATCGCGGCTGCGCTGAAACACCACCTGATCGATCGCGACGAGGTGCTGCGGCGCATGCTGCCGGCGCGTCGGCGCCGGGGAGATTTCGAGTGAATCTGCGCATGCTTTCGACATTGCTGCTGGCGGCGGCAGTGGTGCCCGCACCAGCCGTCGCAGCCGAGTTCCGTTTCGACGCCTCCAGCAGCGAACTGGCGTTCACCGGCAGCTACGACGGCGAACCGGTGCCGGGCGTGTTCCGCCGGTTCGCGGGCAGCGCGAGGCTCGATCCCGCGGCGCCCCTGGCGACGCGTTTCCGCACCGAGATCGAGGTGGCGAGCCTCGACACCGACTACGCCGACCGCGACGAGGTGCTGCGCGCCGCCGAGTTTTTCGACGCCGAGATGCATCCGAAAGCGATATGGGCCTCGAATGGCGATTGCCGCATCGCCGGTCCGTCCCTCGAATGCCCCGGCACGCTGACGTTGAAAGGTCGCACGCACGACGTCCCGGTGACGATCACGATCGGCAACGACGGCCGCAGTGTCGAGGGACGCTCGACGCTCAAGCGCACCGCCTTCGATGTGGGCGAGGGCGACTGGGCCGATCCCGAAACGGTTGGCGACGACATCGAGGTGCGCTTCCGGTTGAAACTGCAGTAGCAGGCTCGATCCCGCCGCTTCCCTGCGCTTGTTTGCGCAAGGAACGTGGGGCAGGCCGGCGGTGAGTGGTCGAAGCCTCTCCTGCCGTCATTCCGGCGAAGGCCGGAATCCAGTGCTCCTGAAGGCCCCGAGCAAGACACTTCTGGATCTCGGCCTGCGCCGGGATGACGAGCCCTGGTGCCTTGTCGCCGTGGCGGAACGCTCCCGAGCGCCCTGCCGCGCACACCCCTGGTTCCACCACGCCGCCGCGCAGCGGCGTATCGTCGGCGCATCCGCCTTCCCGGGAGAGCGAGGATGCGTGGCCTGTGCACGGTGCTGCTGGGACTGCTGTTGACCGCGTCGGCCTTGGCGCAACCGCTGCCTGCACCGCTCGAGCCCTGGCGTGGCTGGGTGCTGCACGGGCAGGAGTATCGCGCGTGCCCCTTCTATGCCGGCACCCGGGCCGCGGCTGAGGGCGATCACGCCTGCGTGCTCTCGGGTCCGCTGCGGATCGAGATCGTCGGCGATCGCGCGCAGGTGGATCAGGAGCTCTCCGTGGCTGCCGAGGGCTTCGTCCCGCTGGTGCACGCCGACAAGCTCTGGCCGGAGGAACTGGGCATCAACGGGGCTGCGGGCGCCGTGCTGCCGGGCCCCGCGGGACCGCGCGTGTGGCTGGCCGCGGGCCGCCATCGCCTGCGCTACGCCCTGCCGCTGGCACCGCGGCCCGAGGCACTCGTCGTGCCGGAAGTCTGGCGCCTGGTCGAACTCGGCGTTGACGGCGCGGCGCGCTTCCCGCTGCTGCGCGAAGGCGATCGCCTGTGGCTGGCACGCGCCGAAGCGGCCGCCGAGAGCGAGTCGCTGGAGCTGGAGGTGCACCGCCTGTGGCGCGACGGCATCCCCCAGCAACTGACCACGACGATCGTGCTGCATGTCTCCGGCAAGGCGCGCGAGATCCGCCTTGGCCCGGCCTGGCCCGAGGGCCACGAGCTGCTCTCGGTATCGGGTCCGCTGCAGACCACCGTCGAGCCCGGACGCATGCTGCGCGTGCAGGTGGTTGCCGGCAGCCACCTGCTGGGCATCCGCACGCGCGGCACGAGCCTCACCGAGCGCCTCGCTTTCGATGCCCTGGCGCCGCCCTGGCCGGAGCAGGAAATCGTCAGCTTCGCCGCCGACCACCGCCTGCGCGTGGTCGATGTCGGCGGCGCCGCGCCGGTCGATGCGGCGCAGGCCAACGTGCCGGTCGACTGGCGCCGTTACCCGGCCTTTGCGCTGGCCAGCGGCGAGGCGCTGACCCTGGTCGAGCGCAGCCGTGGGCTCGGCGACGAGCGCAACCGGCTCAGTCTCGCGCGCCAGCTCTGGCTCGATTTCGACGGCGGCGGCTGGACCGTCCAGGACAGCTTGTCCGGGCAGTTGCGCGAGGGCTTTCGCCTCGACCTCGGCGCGCCCTTCGAACTGGTGGCGGCGAGCGAGCAGGGCGAGGCACTGCTGGTGACGGCGGCTGCCGATGGCGCTCGCGGCATCGAGGTGCGCCGCGCCGAACTGGCCGTCGAGGCCACGGCGCGAGGGCCGGCCGGTGGTGCGATGCCGGCGCACGGCTGGAGCGAGCGCATGGAACGCGTCGACGTCTCGCTGCAGTTGCCGCCTGGCTGGCGACTGCTGCACGCCGCCGGTGTCGATCGCGCCAGCGGCGCCTGGCTCGGGCGCTGGGACATCTACACCGTGTTCATCGCCGCCTTCACCATCGTGCTCGGCTGGCGCACCGGTGGCCCCTGGCTGGCGGCCGCCTGCGCTGGCCTCGCGATCCTGGGCGCTCACGAGACCGAAGTGCCCCGATACAGCCTGATCGCCCTGCTGATCCTGCTCTTGTTGTGGCGCGGCATCGGTAGCGGCGGGCGCCTCGGGCGCCTGGTGTCCGCACTGGTGCTGGTGGCGGCGCTGGCCTTCGCCTGGGCAGCCTTGCCCTTCGCACTGACCCAGGCGCGCCTGGCCGTGTACCCGCAACTGGCCGGCGGCGGCGAGTCGTGGGCCAGCGGCATGAACGAGAACGTCCTCCAGGTGCAGTTCGCCGACGAGCCGATGATGCAGGCAGCACCGCCGCCGCCACCGCCACCGCCGCCGGCCGCACCGGCGCCGATGGAGCGCGCCCTGTCCTCCGCGCTGCCCCAGGATGCGAGCAATGTCGGCGCACGTCGCAAGATCGAGCGCTATGCGCGTGACACCGTGGTGCAGGCCGGTGTAGGACGGCCCGAGTGGCGCTGGCAGTCGGCCAGCCTTGGCATCGACGGTCCGGTCGAGGGCACGCAGTCGCTGCGCCTGCTGCTGTCACCGCCAGGGTTGACCGCAATCTGGCGCATCGCGCTGCTGCTGGCCTTGCTGCTGATCGCCTGGCGACTGTTGCGGTCGGCAAGGCCCCGAGCTGTGCTCGCGGCCGGTTTGGCCATGGCACTGCTGCTGCCGGGACCGGCCGTGGCTGGCGACTGGCCCGACCAGGCCTGGCTCGATGCGCTGCGCGCCCGCCTGACCGAAGCGCCGCGCTGTGCGCCCGAGTGCGCCCGCCATGCCGGCGCCGAGCTGTCGGTCAACGGCGAGGAGCTGCGCCTGGCGCTCGAGGTGCATGCCGGCGCCGAGGTGCTGGTGCCGATTCCAGTGGACGAGCGCAGCCTGGCCGAGCTGCGCCTCAGCGTCGATGGCGTGCCGGCGGCGAGCGTCGGCCGACCCGGCCAGTCGGCGGCGATCTGGGTGCCGGTGAGCCGAGGCGTGCACCGCATCGAGCTGCGTGCCCGCGTGCGCAGCCCGCGCATCGTGCTCGACTTCCCGCTCGCCCCATCGCGCGTGGCGCTGAGCGCGGAAGGCTGGAGCGCCGGCGGGCTGCGCGAGGGACGCCTGGTCACCAGTCGCCTGGAACTCGTGCGCGAAGAGACAGCCGAGGCCGCCGCGAGCGGGAGCGCGCCGGCGCGGGTCGCCCTACGTCCCTTCGTGCGCGTGACGCGCGAATTGTC
The DNA here is from genome assembly GCA_024710675.1 of Lysobacterales bacterium. Lineage (GTDB taxonomy): Bacteria > Pseudomonadota > Gammaproteobacteria > Xanthomonadales > SZUA-5 > JANJUH01. The sequence goes on along the minus strand of JANJUH010000411.1, from coordinate 1,486 downwards.
ACTGGATCTCGATTTCACCGTGCAGACGCGCGTGGTCCGCGTGGCGCCCGCCGATGGCGGGCTCAGCGTGCGCCTGCCGCTGCTGGCGGGCGAACAGCCGGCCGATGCCGGCGCCGAGGTCGTCGACGGCGCCCTCCTGCTCGATTTCCCGCCGGGCACCCGCGAGCGGACGCTGTCCTCGCGCTTGCCACGCGAAAGCGCGCTGGTGCTGTCGGCCGGCGATCTGGCCGAGCGCGCCGAGACCTGGCGCGTCCTCGTCGGCCCCAGCCTGTCGGCGCGTTTCCAGGGATTGCCGGCGCTGGCGCCAAGCCGGCTCGGCACGCAGGGCGAGTGGGTGCACGAGTACGCGCCCTTGCCCGGAGAGTCGCTGCAGATCGCGATCGAGCGGCCGGAAGCCGTGCCGGGTGCCTCGATCGTCGCCGACCGGGTGGGCATGCGCAGTCGGCTCGGCGTGCGCAGCAGCGAGCACACGCTGACGCTGGACTTGCGCGCGACCCGTGGTGGCAGCCATGTGCTCGGGCTGCCCGAGGGCGCCGAGCTCGGCGCCGTCCGGATCGACGGCGGCGCGCTGAACCTCGATGCGCGCGAGGGCCAGCTTGCGCTGCCGATCCGCCCGGGTACCCAGCAGATCGAGATCGACTGGCGCGCCGAGGGCGGCGTCGGCCTGCTCGCGCGCACGCCCGCGCCGGATCTGGGCCTTGATGCGGCCAATGTGTCGATCCGCCTGGCCATACCGGAGCGGCGCTGGATCCTCGCGCTGGGCGGCCCCCCGGTGGGTCCCGCGGTCCTCTACTGGTCGGCGCTGGCCGTGCTGCTGCTGTTCGGCTGGGCCCTGGCGCGCAGTCGCCGCGTGCTGCTGCCGGGCTACGCCTGGGTGCTGCTGGCGCTCGGCTTTTCACCCCTCTCATGGGAGGCCCTGGTCGCGGTCGCCGTCGGCTTCGCCCTGCTCGACCTGCGCGGGCGTCACCCGCCGGCGCAACTGCACTGGTCGCTCTACAACCTGATGCAGCTCGCACTGGCCGGCATCGCGCTGGCCAGCTTCGCGGTCCTGGTATCGGTGATCCCGATCGGCCTGCTCGGCGATCCGGACATGCAGGTCAGCGGCGGCACCGGCTCCCATGGCGAGCTTGGCTGGCTGGCCGATCGCGCCACCGGCGCCTTGCCGCAGGCCTTCGTCCTCAGCCTGCCGATGTGGGTCTACAAGGCGCTGATGCTGGCCTTCGCGCTGTGGCTGGCGCTGTCGCTGGTACGCTGGCTGAAGCTGGCGTGGGCGGCGCTGACGGCGGGGGGCGGCTGGAAGCCGGCGCCCGGCCGGACGCGTACCCCTGCGCCCGAGGGCAACGGCGAAGGCCCGTAGGAGTCCTGGTCGCCCCTTTCGGTGCGCTTATTCGCGCATCGAATACCGGACTGGGGGCAAGGGGCGGGGGGCAGGAGATCAGGTTCGAGTCGCGGTCGGCTCGTGCCGCTCGATCAACCCCCTGCCCCC
>JANJUH010000174.1 GCA_024710675.1 Lysobacterales bacterium | reverse complement strand
CGAGTACGGCTTCGACTACCTGCGCACCAACATGGCCTTCCAGGCGCAGGACCGGCTGCAGCGCAATCTGCACTTCGCGATCGTCGACGAGGTCGACTCGATCCTGATCGACGAGGCGCGCACGCCGCTGATCATCTCCGGCCCTGCCGACGAGTCGCCCGAGCTGTACCTCAAGATCAACCGCATCGCGCCGCTGCTGAAGCGCCAGGAAGCCGAGGACGGCGAAGGCGATTTCTGGGTCGACGAGAAGCAAAAGCAGGTCCACCTCTCCGAGTCGGGCATGCAGCACATCGAGCAGATCCTGATGCAGAACGGGATCATCGGCGCCGAGGAGAGCCTTTACGACGTGCAGCACCTCGCCGTCGTGCATCACCTCAACGCCGCGCTGCGCGCGCACCACCTGTACCAGCGCGACGTCGACTACATCGTCCGCGACGGCGAGGTGATCATCGTCGACGAGTTCACCGGCCGCACGCTGCCGGGCCGGCGCTGGTCCGACGGCCTGCACCAGGCGGTCGAGGCCAAGGAAAACGTGCCGATCCAGCGCGAGAACCAGACGCTGGCCTCGATCACCTTCCAGAACTACTTCCGCATGTACGGCAAGCTCGCCGGCATGACCGGTACCGCCGACACCGAGGCCTACGAGTTCCAGAACCTCTACGGGCTCGAGGTCATCGTCATCCCCACGCACCGCCCGATGGTGCGCAAGGACATGACCGACCTCGTCTTCCTGACCAAGAAGGACAAGTACCAGGCGATCATCGAGGACATCCGAGAGTGCCGGAAGCGGCGCCAGCCGGTGCTGGTCGGCACCACCTCGATCGAGACCAGCGAGCTGCTGGCCGGAATCCTCAAGAAGGAAGGCGTCCCGCACGAGGTGCTCAACGCCAAGCAGCACGAGCGCGAAGCCCACATCGTCGCCCAGGCCGGTCGCCCTGGTGCGGTGACCATCGCCACCAACATGGCCGGCCGTGGTACCGACATCGTGCTCGGCGGCTCGCTCGAGGCCGAGCTCAATGCCCTCGGCCCCGATGCCGATGACGCCCAGAAGGAAGCCGTGCGCGCCGAGTGGCGCGAGCGCCACGACGAGGTACTGAAATCCGGCGGACTGCACATCATCGGCACCGAGCGCCACGAGTCGCGGCGCATCGACAACCAGTTGCGCGGCCGCTCCGGTCGCCAGGGCGATCCGGGCTCCAGCCGCTTCTACCTCTGCTTCGAGGACAGCCTGATGCGCATCTTCGCATCCGACCGGCTTGCCGGCCTGATGCAGCGCCTCGGCATGAAGGAGGGCGAGTCGATCGAGCATCCGCTGGTCAACCGCGCCATCGAGAACGCCCAGCGCAAGGTCGAGGCGCACAACTTCGACATCCGCAAGCACCTGCTCGACTTCGACGACGTCGCCAACGACCAGCGCAAGGTCATCTACGGCCAGCGCAACGAGATCATGGATGCCGGCGACGTCCAGGAGACCCTCACGGCGGTGCGTCACGACGTGGTCCGCGAAATGACCCGCCAGCACGTTCCGCCCGATTCGATCGACGAGCAGTGGGACCTCGATGGCCTCAAGCGCCTGTTCGCCGACGAGCTGGGCGTGGAAATCGAGCCGCGCTCCTGGGTCAAGGACAACCCGGACATCAACGCCGAGGGCATCACCGAGAAGGTGATCGAGGGCGTTGACCGCCACTTCCGCGAGCGTGAGGCGGTGATGGGCAGCGAGATCACGCGGATGGCCGAGAAGGCGATCCTGCTGAACGTGCTCGACACCCAATGGAAGGACCACCTCGCGCGGATGGACTACCTGCGCCAGGGCATCCACCTGCGCGGCTACGCGCAGAAGCAGCCCAAGCAGGAGTTCAAGCGCGAGGCCTTCGAGCTCTTCGAGCAGATGCTGGGCCGGGTCAAGAGCGAGACCGTCAAGATGCTCGCGCGCGTGCGCATCCGCTCCGAGAACGACCTCGAGGAAGCCGAAGCGCAGCGCCGCCAGGCGCCGCCGATGCAGTACCGCCATCCCGACACCGGCACCCTCGGCGTCGACGACGAAGCCGCGCAGGCACAGGGCCTCGCCGCCACCGGCTGGGACGCCGCCGATGCCGGCGCCGCGGCAGCCGCGAGCCAGACCGTGCGCAATGGCGAGAAAGTCGGCCGCAACGATCCCTGCCCCTGCGGCTCGGGCAAGAAGTACAAGCAGTGCCACGGCAAGATCGACTGACGATGCGTCGGCATGGATGCCGACCCACCGGTGTGCGGTGCTGTGGTGGGTCCTGATTCACCCGGACGCTTTTCGGCAAGCGGTGAGCGGTGACCAAAGCGTCGGCATGAATGCCGACCACCGCCGTGTGCGGTGCTGTGCGGGCTGCCGTGCTGTGGTGGGTTCGGAGTCATCCGGGTGGGTCCGGATTCATCCGGACGCTCCTCCACATGCTGTCGTCATTCCGGCGCAGGCCGGAATCCAGTGCTCTTCGACCGCTACCCTGGAGCGCGGTCTGGCCCCCGGCCTTCGCCGGGGTGACGATGATCGGAAGCGGTGGCCCGCTGAGGCCAGTGCCTGACCATGACGGACCATCTCCCCGTGACCATCGAACCGGCCAGCCAGGCCTTGTCGCAACCACTCCAGGTCGTCGCCGGCCTGATCCGACGCCCCGACGACCGCTGGTTGATCGCAAGACGTCCGCCCGGCAAGACCGACGCGGGCCTGTGGGAGTTCCCTGGCGGCAAGCTCGAGCCGGGTGAGGACGCCGCCAGCGCCCTGACCCGCGAGCTCGACGAGGAACTCGGCATTCGCATCGGCGCGGCGAGTCCATTTTCGACCGTGCACTGGCACGGCGGCGGCCGGGCTCTCGAGCTGATCGGCTTGCAGGTCGACCGCTGGCAAGGCGAGCCCCACGCGCGTGAGCACAGCGAACTCGCCTGGGTCAGTGCCCGCGAGCTCGCGGATTACCCCATGCCTGCGCCCGACCTGCCCCTGCGCGCGCGCATCGCCCTGCCGGTGCGTTACCTGATCACCCCGGAGCCCACGCGCGGTGAGGCGATCTTCCTGGCCGAACTCGCCTGCGCCATCGCCCAGCCCGCCATCGGCCTCGCCAGCATCCGCGCCCGCTCGCTGGACCCCGAGGCCTACCGTACCCACGCGCTCGCCGCACTCACCCTGATCCGCCACCAGCGCCCCGACCTCATCGTGCTGCTGCACAGCGATCCCGCCACCGCCCGCGAACTCGGCGCCGACGGCGCCCACCTCTCCTCCGCGCAACTCGCCCACGCGCAACACCGCGAAGGCCCCGGCTGGCTCCTCGCCTCCTGCCACAACGAAGCCGAACTCCGCCGCGCCGAAGCGCTAGGTGTGGATGCGGTGGTCATCGGGCCGGTGTTGCCCACGCGCAGCCATCCTGGCGCGGAGGCGCTGGGCTGGGCGGGCTTTGCGCGACTCGCCCGGAGCACCTGGCTGCAAAGCTATGCCCTTGGTGGCGTCGGCGAGAGCGCCGATGTCGAACGGGCGCAGGCGGCCGGGGGATCGGGTGTGGCGGGGATCAGTGCCTATTGGGCCGACAGCGCCCGATAGCGCCGATCGGCCTGCTGGCTCTGCCCGATCAAGGCATCCAGAGCACCGGTGTTGCGAATCACATCATCCGCCGCACCGAGCCGCGTCGCCCGGTCCACCTGTGCCGCCAGCATCCGCCGCGCACTGTCCTCGTCGCTGCCATCGCGCCGCCGCAGGCGCTCGATCTGCAACGCCTCCGGGACATCGAC
>JANJUH010000380.1 GCA_024710675.1 Lysobacterales bacterium | reverse complement strand
CCGCGCTCACCGCCGCGCTCACCGCCGCGCGCTTCGCCACGCGGCGCCGCGCCTGGCCATGGCGTGCGCCCGCTGGCCGGCTTGCGCTCGCCGCTGCCGGCCGGACGCTCGCCACCCCGGTAGCTGCCCACCCCAGCCGGCTTGTCGTCCGGACGTGCCCGCGCTGGCCCGCCAGACCCGGCACCCGGGCCTCCGCGCGGCTCGCCGCGCCCGGCACCCGGGCCGCGGTAAGGGCCGCTGCCGGGTCCGGGACGTCCCCCGCTGCGCTCAACGCCGCCATGGTGGCCGCCACCACCGGGCCGTTGGCCGCCGGGTCCACGCCGATCGCCGCGCGGGGGTCCGCCCCGCTTGTTGCCCTCATCCATGATCAAGCTCCGCGGCGTTCGCCGTGTTGTCGGTTCCAGGCCTCGGCAGCCTGGCGCAGGGCCGGGCCAAGGTGTATGCGATGGCGGGTCGCCAGCAGCTCGATCGGCGGGCGACCCTGGCGATCGCCGATGCGCGGGTCGGCGCCGGATTCGAGCAAGGCGGCGCCGAGCTGCACCAGGCCATGGCGGCAGGCCCAGTGCAGGGGCGTGCGACCTTCGGCATCGGCAACGTTCGGATTGGCCCCGGCGCCGATCAGCCTGGCCAGGAACGCGCGCAAGCGCGCCTCGTCGCGGCAACCCGGCTCGGCGAGCCCGGCGCCGCACAGGCCGTGCAGCAGCGTGCGGTTCTCCGGGTCAGGACGATCGGGACTGGCCCTGGCCTCGAGCAGGCGCTGCAGCAGGGCCTCGAGCGGTCCGGCCGGGCGCTTGCCATCGAGGATCTGTGGCAGCAGTGCCAGCAGCGGCGAGACCGGACCGCGGCGGCCGTCGGGATCAGCGCCGCGGCGCAGCAGCAGGTCTGCCAGCGCCGGGCGCTGGCAGCCGGCGGCCAAGGCCAGCGGGGTGTAGCGGTCGAGCAACAGGCTCTCGCGGTCGAGGCCGGCATCCAGCAACTGCTCGACGATCTCGACCCGTCCGCCGATGATCGCGGCGGCCAGGGGACAGACGCCGTTGCGTGCCGGCCGGCGCGGATCGGCGCCGCGCTGCATCAGCTCGGCGGCGAGCGCGCCGTGGCCGTTGCCGCAGGCATGCAGGAGTGCGCTGGCGCCGGCTTCGTCCGGCGCATCGACGGCGATGCCCAGCCCGAGCAAGCGCAGTACGGTTTCGCGGTCACCGCGGCGCGCCGCGGCCGCCAGCGCCTGCCCGTCGAGTGGGCGCCGCGGATGACTGCCCGCCGGCCAGTCGACAAGCTGGGCCAGCTCGAACTGCCCGGTCATGCGCGCAATCCCGGCCGCGGTGCTGCCATCGCGCGTGGCCTGCGCCGGGTCGGCGCCAGCGCGCACCAGCAGCGCGGCAATCGCCGGGCCATCCGCGCGTTGCGCCCAGGCCAGTCGGGTCAGCGCCGTCTCGCCGCGGCCATCGGCGGCGTTCGGGTCGGCGCCGGTGGCCAGCAGGCGCTCGATCCAGGGCGCGGGCAGATGCGCCACCGCCAGCGTCAGGGCCGGCCTGCCCTCGTGATCGCGCGCGTCTGGATCCGGCGCCAGGTCGAGGAGCTTTTCGCGCAGGATGGTGGCCGCCTCACTGGCGACACTCCAGTGGGCCAGCGCCGGCAGCAGTACGGCCTTCGCGCCGGCGCGCTGGCCGCTGCGCTCGAGCAGGATCTCGAGAGCGGCCAGCGGCGTCGGGCGTTCGGCGGAGAGGATCTCGAACAGGCTGGGACCGCCCTCGCGCGCCATCGGGTCGAAGCCGTGTTCCAGCACGGCGTCGAGATAACGGCGATCGGCCAGCGGCAGCGCAGCGCGCACGGCCTCGGCGATGTCCGCCGGGCTGACGCCGGGCAGGCCCAGCAGCTCCTGGAACAGCGGGAATCGACCCTGCAGCGCGGCGCGCACCAGCAATCGTCCGGGCGGGTCGGGGGCGATGAGGTCCTCGGCGTCCGCGCCTTCGCCGGCATCGGCGAGGTGTGTGCTCGGCAGCGGGTAATCCGGGTCGAGCAAGCCGACCAGCGGCCAGCGACCGGCGGCGGCGGCGAGCTCGGCTGCGCTCTGGCCGTCGCCATCGGGGACATCGGCCGGGTGACCGAGCGCGAGCAGCAGGTGCACGGTCTCGGCATCGGCCGAGGGCGACAGGGCGGCGAGGTGCAGCGCGCCGCGCCCGCCGGCGTCGCGCGCATCGACCTGCGGCCGATGGAAGACCAGGCGCTGCAGCACACGATTGGCGCCGGCGCGGGCCGCGTCGAGCACCGCGGACTGGCCGAAGTCGTCGCGGGCATCGACGTCGGCCCCGGCGGCCAGCAGGGCTTCGGCGATCTCGGCGTTGTCCGCCAGCGCGGCCACCATCAGGGCGGTGCGTCCCTGCGGGCCGCGCGCATCGACCTTCGCCTTGGCCTTGAGCAGCAGGCGAATGCCGCGCGGGTCGTCGCCCTCGACCGCGGCCGCCGCCAGCAGGGCCGGCATCGCGCCGCCGGCGTGGGCCGCGGCGCCGCGCTTGAGGAGAAACTCGACCACGGTCCAGTTGGCGGCTTCCGCGGCGATCGCCAGCGGGGTGAGACCCTCGCGATTGATCGCATCGATGCGCGCACCCGCATCGATCAGGCTCTGCGCCACGCCGGCATCGCGCGTCAGCGCGGCGAAATGCAGCGGCGCATTGCCGGCCTCGTCGACCCGGTTGGGATCGGCGCCGTTGGCCAGCAGCGTCATCACCGCCTCGATGCGCCCGTCGTAGCTGTCACGGGTCGCGGCGATCAGCGGCGTCAGCCCGCCGCTGTCGCGATCGACCTTGGCGCCAGCGGCGATCAGCGCACGCAGGGCGCCGAGATCCGCCGCCGTGGCCGCCGCGATCAAGGGGGTGCGCTGGTCGGCAGCCTCCGGCCGCGGCTGGCAATCGGGGTCGGCCCCGGCCGCCAGGGCCGCGCCCACCGCGGCACTGTCGCCGCGCCGCGCTGCCTGCAGCAGCAGCTCCTCGGGCCCCGGATGGAGTTCCCCGTGTTCGTCATCGGCTGGCGCCGGCCGAGCGCCGTCGAGCAGGAAGTCCGGCAGGTGGGTGCGCGAGGGCGGATGGGCGCGGGCGTGGCTGACCAGCCACAACAGCGGTGCCACCACGAGCACGGCGGCGCAGGCGGACAGCGCGGCCAGCGCGCCGGTGCCCAGCCCGCTGTGCGCCAGCAGCAGGGGCAGCAGCATGCCCAGCAACTGCAGTCCCGCCACCCACAGGCCGTGGCGGAAGTAGGAGTCCTCGCCGGTGAGTTCGGCGGCCTCCTCGCGCAGCCGCCGCCACAGGCCGGCGTCCTCCGCGGTGGCCGGCAGGGGTGCCACGAAGAGCAATCCGAACAGCGGCCAGACGCGCCATTGCGCCAGCAGCAGCGCCGCCAGCAGCAGTGCCATGATCAGGGCCGGATACAGGCGCTCGCTGCCAGCCAGCGCCGCCCACAGCGTGGCCACCACGCCGGTGGCGAGCCATCCCGCCGCGACGGCCAGCACGGAGGCGAGGCCGAGCCGGGCGCCCGCCTGTCCACCCATGAAGTGCGCCATCTCGGGTTCGCGCCAGCGCGCCAGGCCGAGTGCCAGCGGCGGCAGCGCCAGCCACCACGCGAAATCCGCCGCGCTCACGCCCGCCAGCCCGGCGAGGACCAGGGCGAGCAGCACGAGCCCGGCGGCACGCAGACGCGAGGAGTAGGCAGACGGCATGCCGCCAGTATAGGGCGACGGCGAGGGGCGTCCCGAGGGCAGGCGTCAACCGGTAAGCCCGGGTCCGCGTTCCAGGGACCAGAGGCCAGCGGAAGGGGGCCGGGTTCGCGTTGAGCTCGTATCGCGCCGCTCGATCGACCCCCTGCCCCCTTTCCCCTGCCCCCTTCGGCGATGGCAATGCGATCAGCGAGTGCTGTGGTGTTCGGGGAGATGGCTGCGCCGCCCCCTGTCGCGCTGCCACGTCCGGTAGTGCGGAAGGGCCGCTGCGCGGCCGGATAGCATCTCTTACCTTGCGCTTCCCCCGCTCGGGGTAAGCTTCCCGCTGCCCGCGAGGTCGGGCCGGTCAACCGGAGACGTGGACATGCGTGCGGTCGTTGTGGCGGGCTTGCTCGCCTGGAGTATCGGAGTCGCGGCGCAACCGAGCGCCATGCTGAAGCTGGGCCCGGTCGGGCCGGCGGCGAGGATGGAGTTCGCGGCGCTCGACAGCGCGCGGCTGGCCGAAGAGGATGCCGCGGCGCGCCGTGAAGGGCGGCCGTATCGCTACGGTGTCGTCCACCCGGTCAAGGATGTGGTGCTCGATGGCGGGCAGGGCCGCGGCGGCGAATGGCTGGCGCTGGCCGACGGCCGCTGGCTGTGGCGGCTGGAATTGCGGGCCGAGGGCGCGCGCAGCCTGGACCCGGTGTTCTCGCGTTATTTCCTGCCGCACGGCGCCGAGCTCTGGTTCGGTGACGGCAGCGGCCAGCAGGCACACGGGCCCTACACCGATGCCCACAACCCGGCGAGCGGCGGCCTGGCGCTGCCGATGGTGGTGGGCGAACGCGCACTGCTCGAGCTGGTGGTGCCGGCCGCTGCCCGTGATCTGGTGCGGCTCGAGTTGTCCGGCATCAGCCACGGCTATCGCGATCCCGCCGGCGCCGCGCAGAAGTCCGGCAACTGCAATGTCGACACGATCTGCCCGCAGGGCGATGACTGGCGCGAGCAGATCCGCGGCGTCGCCAGCTACACCTTCGTCACCGGCGGCTCGGCCTCGGCCTGCACCGGCCAGCTCGTCAACAACAGCGCCGGCGATCGCGCACCCCTGCTGCTGACCGCCAACCACTGCATCGACAACGCCAGCGAGGCCGCCAGCGTGGTCGTGTACTGGCGCTACGAGAGCCCGACCTGCCGCGCCATCGGATCCACTGCCAACGGCACGCCGATCCCGCGCTCGCAGGCGATCGCCACGCAGAGCGGCGCCACCCTGGTCGCCACCCATTTCGGCTCCGACACCACGCTGCTGCGCCTGAACCAGCCGCCGCCGGCCATCGCCGAGCCCTACTGGCTGGGCTGGGACCGTCGCGACCTGGTGCCGCCACGGGCAACCGCGATCCACCACCCCGCAGCGACCGTAGCCGACCTCCCGGCCGAGAAGCGGATCAGTTTCGAAAACGACCCGCTGTCGATCAGCGACTACTCGCCGGCGCCCCGTGGCGATGCCAGCGGCTTTTTGCGCGTGGCCGACTGGGACCTCGGCACCACCGAGGGCGGATCCTCGGGCGGCGCGCTGTTCAATCCCGACAAGCGCGTGGTCGGTGTGCTGACCGGCGGCTTCGCCGCCTGCGGCAACGACGAACCGGACTGGTATGGCCGCCTGTTCAAGGCCTGGACCGGCGGCGGCAGCGCCACTTCGCGGCTGTCGGACCACCTGGCACCGGGCGGCGCTGCACCGGAAGTGCTCGACGGCCAGTCGAACTGCGCGGCGCCCAGCGTGAGCCTCTCCGCCAGCGCCGATCCGGTCGCTGCGGGCGCGGATGTCAGCTACACGGCCACCGCCAGCGGCGGCAGCGGCAGTGGCTACTCTTATGCTTTCGACATCGACGGCGACGGCATCTTCGATCGCGAAGGCGCAGCCAACAGCGTGCTGGCGCGCTATGACGCGCAGAGCCAGTTCAATGTCCGCGTGCGCGTCCGCGACGGCGCCGGTTGCGAGGCCATCGCCCAGCGCGCGGTCAGCGTGGTGGCGCCCAAGCTGGAGCTGGCCGGTTCGATCGGCGCGCCGGTGCAGGTCTGTGGCGACGACGATGCGGTGGTCGAGCCCGGCGAGCGCTGGCGCCTCGAGGTGCCGGTGCGCAATGCCGGCCAGCGCGCCTTCGCTGCCAACGCCCTGGCCCTGGCCACCAAGTCCGAGCCGGACACGCTTGCCGGCCTGCGCAGCGACAGCTATGGCTATCGCGTCACCGACAGCAATGCTGGCGGCAGTTGTGGCTACCAGTTCGTCGACATCACCAACGAGGTCGCTCCGCTGAACCTGAGCCCGGCCGGTGCCGTTTCCGCCAACGACGACGGCCGCTCGCCGGTACTCGACCTGGCCGGCTCGAACGTCGCCTTCCGTTTCTACGACGGCCAGGTCACGCAGGCGGTGATGAGCACCAATGGCTACATCGGGCTCTCGGCAGCCACCGATGGAGGCGCTTTCACCAACACCTGTGGCAGCACCGGCAGCAACGTGGACGGTGGTCGCCTGATGGCACTGCACGACGACCTGATCGCCGGCTCGCTGAGGGCGGCGGTCTACAGCCAGTGTCCGCGCAGCTCGGAGGTGGGCGATCCGAACCAGCGCTGTGCGGTGTTCCAGTGGAACAACGTGGGCTTCTACGTCAGCGCCAGCGCCCCGCCGAATGGCAATTTCGACTTCCAGGCCATCGTCTATCCCGACACCTGGCAGATCGTCTACCAGTACCGCAATGCGATCCCCGGCAATGGCGACAGCGCCACCGTGGGCATCGTCGGTGAGCCCTCGCGGCTGGACTACAGTTGTGACCAGCCGGTGGTGACCACCCCGCGCGCGGTCTGCCAGTACCACCCGCTGAAGCCGCCGCGTGCCGAGGCCGAGTTGGGCAAGCTGCGGCTCGAGCAGCCGGCGCAATCGCTCTCCGGCCTCGCTGCCGGGGCGACGACGACGCTCTCGATCCCCTTCGCGGTGGAACCGTCCACGACCTGCGGAAGCCGTTACCGGGTGGGTCTGTTCGCAGCCGCCGATGGCGATCACGGCAGCATCCTCGATGCCACCCGCGAGATCGAGGTCGGCGCCAGCGGCAACTGCAACATCGCCCAGGCCTGTGCGGCCAGCCCGCCCGCCACGGCCAACCTGCGCCCCGGCGCCTTCCTCAACCCGAAGCGACCGGGCAACGGCCTGGTGGCCCATGTGGTGCCGATTCCCGGCCAGCTCCCGACCTTCTTCGGCGCCTGGTACACCGGCACGCCGCAGCGCCAGCCGTCCTGGTACGTGGTCCAGGGCAGCCTGCAGGATGGCCAGGTCGATGCACCGATCCTGCGCTTCACGCGCGACACCGCTTCGACCAACTTCAGTGTCCGCAGCGAGGCGGCCGGCCGCGCACGCGTGCAAGTGCTGGGCGCCGAAGAGCTGCTGTTCGCCTATGCCTTCGACAGCGGTGTCGGCCGCGCCGAACGCATGGTGCACGGATTCGCCGGCATCGGCAGCGGATCACCCAATCGTACGGGTGTCTACTTCCATGCGCCGGAGAGCGGCTGGGGACAGACCTACGATTCCTACCGCCTGGGCGGCGGCGATCGCGAGTTCATCGCCACCTACCTCTACGACGGCAGCGGCGCCCCGTACTGGGTGCTGACCGATGCCGAGGCGGCGGCTGCCGGGGATCTGGCGACGAACGCCTATCGCGTGCATTGTCCGGGGTGTGGCTGGACCGAATTCCTCGACACGGTGACGCCGGCGGGCACGATGAGCCGCAGCTTCACCGCGCCGGGCGCGGCGACGCTGAGCACCAACTTCGTGTTGCCGGCGCCGGCCAGCGGGAGCTGGACCCGCAACGCGATCCCGATCCAGATCCTGACCCCGGTGCAAGCCGGCAACGAACCCTGAAGCGAGAGGCGGAGATGGCCGACGAAGAACTGATCCTGATCCGTCACGCGCATGCCGAGGCCGAATCGGCTTCCGGACGCGACATCGACCGACCGCTGTCGGCACTGGGACGGAGCCAGGCGGCGGCCGGCTCGGCCTGGCTGGCCGGGCACGGCATCGGCGGCGCGCGGGTGCTTTGCTCGCCGGCGCTGCGCACCCGGCAGACGCTGGAGGCCCTGCGCCGCGAACTACCGGGCCTGGAAGTGATCGAGGAAGCCGGGATCTATGAGGCCACGCCGGGCGAGCTGATCACGATCATCGAAAGCCATCGCCCGGCGCCACGGATCCTGCTGGTCGGTCACAACCCGGGCCTCGAGTCGCTGGTCGGCCTGCTCGCCGATGGCCGCAGCACCGATGGCCGCGGCATGCCCACCGGCGCCATCGCCCGCCTCTCGATCCCCGCCGCCCGCGCACTCGAACCCGGCGCCGCGGGGGTGGTGGAGTTCTGGTGGCCGTAAGGGGTTTGCAGGAGCCCTAAGTGGTGAGTGGTGAGTGGTAAGTAGAAGTTCTGGTCGCACCGCGTCGGTGCGCTTATTCGCGCATCGAACACTGGACTGGGGGCAAGGGGCGGGGGGCAGGGGATCAGGTTCGAGTCGCGGTCGGCTCGTGCCGCTCGATCAACCCCCTGCCCCCTTTCCCATGCCCCTTCTACGACGGCAATCA
>JANJUH010000379.1 GCA_024710675.1 Lysobacterales bacterium | reverse complement strand
GGTTCACTTCGTTCACCGCACCCTGCATGCGTGCTACGACGGCTGAAGTCTTGCGGCAAGATTGATCGCGCCCAAGGGCGCTCCTACAGGCATGTCCGGGCGTCGTCGCGAGCAACCGTGACCCAGGCCAATGTAGGAGCGCGCGCTGCGCGCGAAAGGGTCTGGCCGCAAACCCGATCGCGCTCGAGGGCGTTCCTACGGCGGGTGGGGGCTTGCCGCCGGACCGATCGCGCCACTAGGGCGCTCCCACAAGAGGGCACGGCGCTCTCGCGAGTTCCCGGCTCGTCATTCCGGCGCAGGCCGGAATCCAATGCTCTCGAACACCGTGGCTAGAACGGCCTGAATCCCGGCCTACGCCGGGATGACGCCTCTGGCAGCGCCTTGCGGCTGCTCGCAAAGGCCGGGTGTCCGGGATGCTGGTCAAAACTGCTCTCGAACCAGCCACATGTGGATCAGGGGAACGAGGATTGGCGTGCCGTATGCCCCGAAGGCCAAGGGAACCAGCGCCTCCGGAACTTCAAGGCCGAGTGTTCCGCTTGCGACGACGACGGCCGAGCCCAAGACCAGCAGGACTCCGATGGAAGTACCCCACCACCATGTCCGGCCAACAGGACCTCTCCCGAACACGAAGGCGAATGCCACCCGCCAAAAACAGAAGAGCGCCATGGCGCTCAGGATGATGACCAGCAGCATCGTCAGGCCAAAGCCTGAGAACTCCTGGAACAAGCCCGTGGCCATGAGCGGGCCGAAGATCAGGAAGAACAGGGTCGTCGGCAAACCCAGGAGGACCGACTCCGCTGCCACCGCCAGACGATGCCCATTCATCGCATGCCTCACCCGAGCGGGAATTGGACGACAACCAGCGCCCGATGATCGCCCACCATAGTCGAAACCTGGCGGTCGGAATGGGTTTCCTCAACCGAGGCATCCAGTCACCGACGGCGCTTCGCGGGAGTCGGCAGCCGCGCGACGGACCGGATCACGCGGCCCGAAGCTTCTGCTTCCGAAGATGACGGTGACAGGCGATGAGCCCGAGCAAGCCGATCAGATGGGTCAGGTCCGGATCGAAAACCCATGTCCCCGGGCTCCAGTGCGTCGGTTCCGGATGACCGCTCCCCCAGCGCTCGAAGCGCAGCCAGGGATTGCCCACCGTTCCCATGCGCCAGCTCGAGTAGACCAGGCTCTGCTGATCGTTGGGGTTGCTGAAGCGGCCCTGCCCGACCATGCACAGGTTGATGAGCAGCAGCCAGAAGGTCATCCGGAACATTCCGGTCCAAAGGCTTCCAGGTGATCGATTCGCCATGCGGCGGTGCCTCCTGGGCTGTCCTTGAGGGGGGCCGTGGGCTGTCCTTGGGGGTGCCGGGCCCGCGCGAGGCGGGCGTGGGCTCAGGGTGCCACGGGCTCGCGCAACTGGAAGAGATTACCCTCGGGGTCCATCGCATTGCAGACGATGAACCCCGGCCCTCGCCAGTTCTCCGCGAAAACCTCCCCGCCCAGCGAGGCCGCCGTTTCCCGGGCTTGCGCCAGGCCAGGCACCGTGAAGAAGAACTTCAGCGCCGAATCCTCCCGGCGCTCCGGTGGCGAGGTGATGGGGATGGTGCGGGCGATATGCGGCGGAATGGCGTGGACCATCACCTGGATGTCCGGCGAATCGATGATGATGAGCTCGCTGGTGGTGGATCGCCGGTCCATGCCGACCACTGCCTGGTAGAAGCTCGCGATGCGCTCGGCGTCGCACGCGTAAATGAAAAGGCCGGCTCGGGCGGGACCTGGCATGGTGGTTCCTTTCGGCAGTGAGCGGGTGGGCTCGAATCATGCCGGTGGACACCAAAGAGCACGAGGCTGCGCCAATGTAGGAGCGCGCTCTGCGCGCGAAAGACATGCCGCAAACCCGATCGCGCCCGAGGGCGCTCCTGCGCCGGGTGCGGTCTTGCGGCAGGATTGATCGCGCCACAAGGGCGCTCCCACAGCCGGGACCGGGCGTCATCGCGAGCAAAAGCCGCCGAGGCCAACGTAGATTCTCCTATCCCCGCCAACCGGCTCCTCGCTTTGCCGGGTGCTCGCACCCTCCCCTCCGCCCGCTGTAACCCCGGCTCAGTAGCGCTGAAAGATCCGTCGCACCTCGGCATCGTCACGGCTGCGGGTGAGCGCGAGCATGAGCAGGATCCGCGCCTTCTGCGGGGTCAGGTGCCAGGCGGTGATCGGGGGCAGCCAGCGGCCTTCGCGGATCTCCTGGTCCACGTCCTCGCAGCGCTCGAAGGTGTCCTCGGGCACGGTGTCTTCGGGCGGCCATAGCCGGCCGACGTTGTCGCCGCTGGGGAAGGCCGACACGACGATCGTTCCGGCACGGGCGAGGGCCAGGTATTCGGCTGCGCTGAGCAGCTGACGGGCCTGGGCCAGATTCATCGGAAGACGGCCACGGATGTTGCGGTGATGCTCAGTATGGGACCCGGCCGACTGCACAAGGCGGCGTCAGAGTTTGGGACCGGCCAATGCGAGCGCGGGCAAGGCGTCTGCCCTCACTCGCCCAGCGCCTGCCGCAGCCAGGCCTGGCCGAAGCGCAGGGCGCGGAACACGCTGGACACCGAACAGCCCATGGCCTCGGCCACCTCTTCCCGTTGCAGGCCGCCGAAATAGCTCAGTTCGATGACCCGGGCGGCCTCGGCGTCCACCGCGGCCAGTTGCTCCAGCGCCTGGTGCAACTCGAGGATGCCGAAATCGGCCGCGGGATCGCGCAGCTCGTGATCCAGGGTCACCTGCACATAGTCCCCGCCACGCCGCTGCGCCTGCCGGGCGCGGGCCTGGCCGACCAGCACGGTGCGCATGTGCAAGGCGGCGAAGGCGAAGAAGTGCGCGCGGTCACGCCAGTCCACCTCGCTGCCCATGAGCCGCAGCATGGCCTCGTTCACCAGTGCCGTCGGCTGCAGCGTGACCTGCCGCTCCCCACGCAGGCGCGCCGCAGCCAACTCGCGCAACTGACCCTGGACGGCCACCGCCAGGGTGTCCAGCGCCGAGGCATCGCCCGCCTTCCAGCGTTGCAGACATAGCGTGATGTCGACCGGGGATGGCATCGCGGACCGTGATTCGCTGCAAACCGAAAGACAAGCAGCAGTCTAGCCCGGCGGGTGCCGCGGGCTGTCAACGCGACGGGTTCGCCTGCCTGGCCTCGCTGCTCGCGCAGCGCGACGCCAGTGACGCGCCGCAGCAGGCCAGCGCCTTCGAGTGCGACGGTGACCAGAGCGGAGCCGACCTCGGTAGTGGCTTCGAGTAGTCGTCGCCATCGATTGGCTTGGTGCTGGGAACGCGGCGCCCATGCGTGGAGGCTGCCGTGCCCGCGCGAGCCGCTCTCCTGGCGGCATGGGATTGCCGACCCGCACCCGAAAGAGCGCGCCCATTCGGCCGGTTCCGGGGCATTGCTGGCGAATGCCGGCCGTTCAGGGCTCGATCGTCCCATCATGGTCGAGTCCACCGTTGACCCACCATGATCGCTCCCCGCCATCCACTGTATCCGCTGCTGCTGATCCTCGCGCGCCTGGCGCTGTGGCCGGCGCTGGCTGCGATCCTGGGCTTTGCCGGCGCCTGGCACTGGCTGCTCGACCTGTGCGCGCATTTTCGCTGGCAGTACTGTGTGGCCGTGGCCATCGGGCTCCTCGCAGCCCTGCTGCTGCGCCGGCGCGGAATGGCCTGGGTTCTGGCGTTGGCTTTGGCGGCGAATGGCTGGGCGCTGGTGACGGCGACTGGCCCAAGCGCGGAGGCAACACCCAAACCGCACGCGCGCCCCATCAAGCTGCTGGTCGCCAACATCCATCACGGGCTGCAGGACTTCAGGCCGCTGCTGGCGCTGGTCGAGCGCGAGTCGCCGGATGTGATCGGCCTGCTCGAAGTGTCACCGGAAGCACTCGACGCCTTGGCGCCACTGGCGGATCGCTATCCGGTCCGCCAGATCGAGGCACGCGACGATCCCTTCGGCATCGGTCTCTGGTCCCGCCTGCCGGAATCCACGGTGACGCTGCTCGACATGCCGCCCCTCGGACTGCCGGCGCTGCGCATCGATTGGCCCGGGTCCGGCTCCGGCAGCCTGTGGCTGGTGCATCCCTTTCCGCCGCTCGGTGGGCAGGCGTCCGGATGGCGCGACGAGCAGCTCGAGCACATCGCGGGGCTCGTTGCGGATCAGCCCGATGCGCTGCTCGCGGGCGATCTCAACACGACGCCCTGGTCACACGCCTATCGTCGGATGCGTGCGAGCACTGGCATGAGGGATGGACGTGCTGGCGACTGGCCATGGCCAACCTGGTCGGCGGGCCCGCTGCCCTTGCTGTTTGCAGTGCCGATCGACCACGTCCTGCACGGCGCCGCCTGGCGCGCGACGCGCCATGAAGTGGGCCCGGGCATCGGCTCCGACCATCGCCCGCTGCTGGTCGAGCTGGTGCGTATCAGGATGTAGCCGCAGACGGGACGCCCGACCACTCGCGTTCAGGCTGCCTGAAAGGCCGTGTCAAGAATCGTCCGCCCCGGCCATTGAGTTTGCGCCGCCCGGCGCCACCCCTTCAGAATCCGGATTCGTACTGGAGAGACCTGTCGTGACCGTAGAGAAGGACGCCGCCCCGTCGGCAAGCACCTTGCGTCAATTGTGCGCGCAATACGCCAAACCCCATTTCGGCCGCGCCTTGTGGCAGCTGCTCAACACGCTGCCGCTGTTCATCGCGCTGTGGGCGCTGATGGCCTACGGCTACACGCACGACTGGCATTACGCCTGGATCCTCCTGCTGGCGATCCCGACGGCGGGCCTCTACATCCGCATGTTCATCGTCCAGCATGACTGCGGCCACGGTTCCTTCTTCCGTTCGGAACGAGCCAACGACATCGTCGGCGGCGTGCTCGGCCTGATCACGCTGTTTCCTTACGGCTACTGGCGCAAGACGCACAACATCCACCACGGCAGTTCGGGCAACCTCGACCGCCGTGGCGTCGGCGACATGGAGACGCTGACCGTCGCCGAATACCTCGCCCTGCCCTGGCACAAGCGGCTGGCCTATCGCCTCTACCGCAGCACCTTCGTGATGCTGGTGATCGGGCCGGCCTACCAGTTCCTGCTCAAGCACCGCTTCCCCTTCGACATGCCCTTCTCGTGGAAGAAGGAATGGGCCAGCGTCTGGATCAACAACGCGCTGCTGCTGGTCTGCGGCGGCCTGC
Source organism: Lysobacterales bacterium (assembly GCA_024710675.1). Taxonomy (GTDB): domain Bacteria; phylum Pseudomonadota; class Gammaproteobacteria; order Xanthomonadales; family SZUA-5; genus JANJUH01. Next base: position 5,023 of record JANJUH010000379.1, on the reverse strand, counting down.
TGGCCTGGTGGATCGGCTGGCAGACGGTGCTGGCGGTGCATGTGCCGGTCATGCTGATCGCCGGAGCCTGCGGCATCTGGCTGTTCTATGTGCAGCACAACTTCGAGCAGAGCTACTGGGCGCGCAAGGAAGAGTGGGACTCGACCCAGGCCGCCATCTCGGGCTCGTCCTTTTTCGACCTGCCGCAGGTGATGCACTGGTTCACCGGCAACATCGGCTACCACCACATCCACCACCTCGCCGCCCGTATCCCGAACTACCGCCTGCGCGAAGCCTTCGAGTCGAGCCCACTGCTGCAGCTCTCGCCGCGCCTGACCCTGTGGAGCAGCTTCAAGTGCGCGCGCCTGAAGCTGTGGGACGAGGACCTCCGGCGGATGGTGGGTTTTCCGAAGCGGATGCGGGCTTGAGATCTCCGGTGCATCGATCGGTGGCGTAGACGCGGCGGTCTCACGGCCCGACCCTGCGGCGTCGATCGAGCCCGCTGCCCATGCTCGTCATCCCGGCGCAGGCCGGGATCCAGACGGTGCTTGCCGCGGGCCTCGAGAGCACTGGATTCCGGCCTACGCCGGAATGACGAGCAGATAGGCCTCGGTGCTCGCGAATGGCTCGCAAGATCGTTGTGGGAGCGCCCTTGTGGCGCGATCAACCTGGCCGCAAGGCACCCTCTTCGCGCGACAAGCGCGCTCCCACATGGGCTTACCGATCGCGCGACAAGCGCGCTCTCACAGCTGCTGGCGAGATCTCGAGGCGGGCACAGCAAGCGGATCTGACTGGCCTTCCTGTCGATTCCAGACCGGCTGAGGCATCCTTGGCTCGATGCCTCTGGACTACGCCACCCTCGACAGCCTGCGCGCGCGCCATCCGGCGTGGCGGCTGTTGCGGTCGGACCATGCGCCGCTGATCGCGGCTTTCCTCGAGCGGGTGTTCGTGCTGCCAAACCGCCGCGTGATCCCTGCCGCCGAACTCACGGAAGCGCTGGAAGACGAGTTGTACGCGCTGCGCCAGAGCCTCGGGGCCGAGGCCTTCCCGAAGGCTGCCGCGGCTTACCTCGATGACTGGGCCGCGAGCGACAAGGGCTGGCTGCGCAAGTACTACCGCGCCGGCACCGACGAGGCGCAGTACGATTTGACGCCGGCCACCGAGAAGGCGATCGCCTGGCTGGCGGCGCTGACCGACCGCCCTTTCGTCGGCACCGAATCGCGCCTGCTGACCTTGTACGCGCTGGTCGAGCAGATCGTCGCCTGCACCGAGACCGATCCGGAAGCGCGGCTCGCGGAACTGAGCCGTCGCCGCGCCGAGATCGATGCCGAGATCGCGAGGGTGGCCGGTGGCGATGTGCCCTTGCTCGACGACACGGCGATCCGTGATCGCTTCCAGCAGTTCCAGCAGCTCGCGCGCGAGCTGCTGGCGGATTTCCGCGAGGTCGAGCACAACTTCCGCCAGCTCGATCGCAGCGTGCGCGAGCGCATCGCGCTGTGGGAGGGCAGCAAGGGCGAGCTGCTCGACGAGATCCTCGGCGAACGCGATGCCATCGCCGATTCCGACCAGGGCCGCAGCTTCCGCGCCTTCTGGGACTTCCTGATGTCGAGCCGGCGCCAGGAGGCCTTGAGTGAGCGGCTGGACCGCATCGTCGGCCTGCCCGCGTTGGGCGCGCTGAAACCCGATCCACGCATCCGCCGCGTCCACTACGACTGGCTCGAGGCCGGCGAGCATGCGCAGCGCACGGTGGCGCAACTGTCCGAGCAGCTGCGGCGCTTCCTCGACGATCGCGCCTGGCTGGAGAACCGCCGGATCATGGATCTCTTGCGCGGCATCGAGGCCAAGGCGCTGGCGCTGCGCGAATCGCCGCCGACGGGCCCGGTCACGACGCTCGAAGCCATGGGCGCCGACATCGAACTGCCGCTGGAGCGGCCGCTGTTCACGCCGGCGCCCGTGGCGAGGCTCAAGTCCGAGGCGATCGAGGCCGGCGAGGCGGATCTGGACAGCGAGGCGCTGTATCGCCAGATCGTCATCGACAAGGCCCAGCTCGCCGCGCAGGTGCGCACGGCGCTGCGGCGGCGGCCGCAACTGTCCTTGCGCGAACTGCTCGCCGAGCAGCCGCTCGAGCATGGCCTGGCCGAACTGCTGGCCTATCTCGAGATGGCCCACGCGGGCGACGCGGACGCGGCGGGATTCCGTATCGTCGTCGACGAGCGCTTCGAGGAACCGGTGTCATGGTCGGCGACGGCCGCCGATGGCACCGCGGTCACGCGAACGGCGCGAATGCCGCGGCTGATCTTCACCCACTGACCTCGAAATGACGGACTACATCGACAACCCGACAACCGACAACGCCCCGGCGCCTGTCCCCGAGCTGTCGGCGCTGCTGGTGCACCTGCTCAAGGGCGTGCTCTACCGCGAGGACGACGAGCGCCTGTGGGCGAGCCTCTTGCGCCTGCAGGCCCGCGTCCGCGAACAGGCGGCGATCCTGCTGCTTGAACTCGTGCTCGACGAAGCGGAGGGCCATGCCTTCCTGAAGGGCCGCCCCGATCCCGAGGAGGAATCCGCCGGCCCGCGCCTGCCGCGCCTCGTGGTGCGCCGCCAGCTCCCTTACGCGGTCAGCCTGATGCTCGCGCTGCTGCGCAAGAAGCTGGCCGAATCCGATGCCGGCGGCGGCGACACCCGGCTGGTGCTGTCGCGCGACCAGATCGTCGACCTCGTGCGGCTGTTCCTGCCCGACGGGCCCAACGAGGCCAGGCTGATCGACCAGGTCGAGGGCACCATCAACAAGGTGGTCGAACTGGGTTTCCTGCGCAAACTCAAGCCCACGCCGGGTGCGGCCGCGAACGAGGCCGGGCATTACGAGGTGCGACGAATCCTGAAAGCCTATGTGGACGCGCAGTGGCTGGCGGACTTCGATGCGCGCCTGGAAACCTACCGCAGCGCGCTCGCGGGCGCCGGCCGCGCCAAGGAGAGCGGCGATGGCTGAGCCGCTCTCGCTCGATCTCGAATTCGTCCGCGACGACACGCGCGTGGGCTTTCGCCTCGAACGCCTGGAGGTACTGAACTGGGGCACCTTCGACCGCCGCGTGTGGACGCTGGCGCTGGACGGTCGCAATGGGCTACTCACCGGCGACATCGGATCGGGCAAGTCGACGCTGGTCGATGCGCTGACCACCTTGCTGGTGCCGCCGCAACGCCTGGCCTACAACCGCGCCGCCGGTGCCGAAGCGCGCGAACGCACGCTGCGCTCCTATGTGCTCGGCCACTACAAGAGCGAGCGTGTCGATGCCACCGGATCGAGTCGTCCGGTCGCGTTGCGCGAGGCCGGCAGCTACTCGGTGATCCTCGCGGTCTTCCGCAACGAGGGCTACGACCAGCAACTCACGCTGGCCCAGGTGTTCTGGCTCAAGGACCCGCAAGGGCCGCCGGCGCGCCTGTACGTGATGGCCGAGAAGGCGCTGTCGATCACCCGCGATTTCTCCGGCTTCGGCGAGGACATCGGCGGCCTGCGCAAGCGCCTGAAGGCGCCGGGCATCGAGTTGTCCGACAGCTTCCCGCCCTATGCGGCCTGGTTCCGCCGCCGCTTCGGCATCGAGCACGAACAGGCGCTGGAACTCTTCCACCAGACCGTGTCGATGAAATCGGTCGGCAACCTGACCGATTTCGTGCGCAGCCACATGCTCGAGCCCTTCGACGTGGCCAGCCGCATCGAGGCGCTGATCCGCCACTTCGAGGACCTGGACCGCGCCCACCAGGCGGTGCTCAAGGCGAAGCGGCAACTGGCGCTGCTCGAACCCTTGTGCGCCGATGCCGCGCGTCACCGCGAACTGGCGGCCGAGATCGCGCGCTGGCGCGAGTGCCGCGAGGCGATCCACCCGTATTTCGCTCGGCTGAAGGACGAGTTGCTGACGCGCCGGCTCGAACTGATCGAGCGCGATCGCACCCGCCTCGATGCCCAGCTCGCGCGCATCGAGGAGGAACGCGGCGAAGCGCGCCGGCAAATCGAGGAACTGGCGCGCGCGTTACGCGAGAGCGGTGGCGATCGACTGCGCCAACTTGCCGAGGAGATCGCGCGGCTCGAATTGGACAAAACCCAGCGACGCCGTCGCGCCGATCGCCACGGCGAGCTGCTGGCGCGCATCGGGCAGGCCGCTCCGGCCGACGAGGCGGGCTTCCTCAGCCAGCGCGCCGGCATCGGCGAGCGCGCCGAAGGTCTGCGCCAGGACATCGCCGCAATCGACGACGGCGAACGCGAGCAGGACTACGCCTTTCGCAAGGCGCGCGAGGAGCACGCGACGCTGCTCGCCGAGATCGACAGCCTGAGCCGTCGCCGCAGCAACATCGAGGCCGCGCAGGTGCGCATCCGCGAGGCGATCTGCAGCGCGCTCGGCATCGCCGAGGACGAACTCCCCTCCGCCGGCGAGCTGATCCCGGTGCGCGCGGACGCGCGCGACTGGGAGGGCGCGGCCGAGCGCCTGCTACGCAATTTCGGCCTCTCGCTGCTGGTTCCCGAGGCGCACTACCGTGCGGTGTCCGAGTGGGTCGATCGCCAGCACCTGGGCGGGCGGCTGGTCTACTTCCACGTCCGCGCGCCGAAGACCGCAGCGCCTGGTTCGCTGCATCCGCAATCGCTGGTGCGCAAGCTGGCGATCAAACCCGACACGCCGCACTACGAATGGCTGGAGCAGGCGCTGCGCGCACGCTTCGATGTCGCCTGTTGCGAGGACGCCGAGCAGTTTCGTCGTGAGGCGCGGGCGCTGACGCGCGCCGGCCAGGTCAAGGATCCGGCCGGCCGTCATGAGAAGGACGATCGCCATGCCATCGGCGATCGCAGCCGCTATGTGCTCGGCTGGAGCAATGCCGAGAAGCTGCGCGCGCTGGGGTTGCGGCGCGAGCGACTGGAAGCCACGTTGGCCGAGATCGGCGGGCGGATCGCCAAGGCGCGCGCCGCACGGGCCCGCCTGCAGGACCAGCTCGATGCGCTGGCGCGGCTGGAGGAGTTCGCGCGCTTCGACGAGATCGACTGGATGGCGGTGGTGCG
>JANJUH010000037.1 GCA_024710675.1 Lysobacterales bacterium | reverse complement strand
GATGCGCAGAACGTGGTGCTGTCGATCACGCTGAGCCCGGACTTCCGCTACGGCAGCCATACCGCCAGCGCCGGTGCCGTCTGCACGATGCCGCAGATCGGCTCGACCGGCGTGATCAGCTGCACCTGGGCGGGTCCGACTATCCCGGGTGCGGTGCGCACGCTGGCGGTGGATGCGGCGAGCTTCTCGCCGGGCACCAGCAGCATCCAGGCGGCGACGAGCTCGGACACCACCGATCCGGTGCCGCAGAGCAACAATGTGGCGAGCACCTCGGTGCTGGTCGGCAACCCGGTCGAGGCGATCCCGACGCTGAGCCAGTGGAGCCTGGTGCTCCTCGGCCTGCTGGTGGGCCTGATCGGCGTGGCGATGGTGCGCCGCGACTGAGGGTGAGAACGGCGGAATCCGCGCAAGGCGCGGTTCCGCCCTACGTTTGACGCAAGGGCCGCCTCCGGGCGGCCCTTTGCGTTGCTGGCGTAGGAGCGCCCTTTGGGCGCGAACCGGGTTTGCCGCAAGGCCCAATCGCGCCCGAGGGCTCCTGCATTGCCTCCCAATCGCGCCCGAGGGCGCTCCTACGGGAAGGCCTCGCAACCCCCGGCAACCGTAGGAGCGCGCTCTGCGCGCGAATGGGCGGACGCGACCAGTCTCGATCGTGCCCAACAGGCTCCCCCGAGTCCGGAATCGGACGCCGGGTGCCCGCATCCGTTCGCTGACGCGGTCGTCCGGGCGCGAATCAGGCGGGTTTGGCCCGGTCCCGCCCCTGGCACGCGGATTGCATTGATCCGGGCATGGATATCCAGCGCCCCGATCTATTGCAAAAGAAACGCCGTCGCCAGGCCACACTCGCCGGCATCGGCCTGTCCCTCGTCGCACTCGCCGCCTGGGGCCTGTCGCGCCTCGAGCCCGCCGCGCCCTCAGTCGAACGCAGTACGGTCTGGCTCGATACGGTGCGCGAGGGCGAGATGTTGCGGGAAGTCCGTGGCCCCGGTTTGCTGGTTCCGCGCGAGCTGCGCTGGATTGCCGCGCAGAGCCCGGCGCGCGTCGAGCGCATCGTGTTGCAGCCGGGCGCGGCGGTCGAGCCCGACTCGCTGATCCTCGTGCTGGACAATCCCGAGGTCGAGGACCAGTTGCTTGCCGCCGAAGCCGCTTTCCGCGCCGCCGAAGCCGATCTCGCGGCGCGGGGAATGGAGCTCGAGAGCCAACTGCTTGATCGCCGTGCCAACCTGGCTGCGGTCGAGGCCGATCAGGAGGGTGCGCGCCTGCAGGCCGAGGCCGAGCAGGAGCTGCACGAGCGCGGCATCATCTCGGCGATCCAGTTCCGTCGCAGCGAACTGCAGGCACGCCAGCTCGGTGTACGCCTCGATATCGAGCGCCAGCGCATCGCCACCTTCGAGCGCACGATCGCCGCCCAACTGGCCGCCGACCGTGCCCGGCTGAAGCAGCTCGAGAACACCCTCGAGTTGCGGCGCAAGCAGGCCGATGGTCTGCAGGTGCGCGCCGGTATCGCCGGGGTGCTGCAACAGGTGGCGGTCGAGGAGGGCCAGCAGGTGCCGGCGGGCAGCAACCTCGCGCGTGTCGGCCGGCCGGACCAGCTGATTGCGGAACTGCGGGTGCCCGAGACGCTGGCGAAGGAGATCGTGCCCGGCCAGCAGGCACGCGTCGATGTGCGCAACGGCGTGGTGCCTGGGCGCGTGATCCGCATCGATCCGGCCGTGCGCGAAGGCGCGGTGCAGGTCGATGTCGAGTTCGCCGGTGAACTGCCGCCTGGCGCGCGGCCTGACCAGTCGGTGGACGGCACCATCGAGATCGAGCGCCTGGACAAGGTCCTGCATGTCGGCCGCCCTGCCTTCGGGCAGCCGAACTCGGCGACCACCCTGTTCCGCGTCGATCCCGTCAGCGGCATCGCCACCCGTGTGCCGGTGCAGCTGGGCCGGGCCTCGGTCAGCGTCGTTGAGGTCGTGCGCGGGCTCGCACCCGGCGACCAGGTGGTGCTGTCCGATACCTCTGCCTACGACGAACACGAGCGCATCCGCCTGCGCTGAACCGCATTCCCGAGAAGGAGCTCCGCATGTCCGCCCGCGACACCCTGATCCAGCTCGACGGTATCACCAAGGTCTATTACACCGACGAAGTCGAGACCCACGCGCTGTCCGGCGTGCACCTGGCCATTGCCCGTGGCGAGTACCTGTCGATCTCCGGGCCCTCCGGCTGCGGCAAGTCCACCTTGCTCGCCATCCTCGGCCTGCTCGATACCCCGACCGGCGGCCAGTACCTGCTCGAGGACCGGCCGATCGAATCGATCAGCGCCAGTGAGCGGGCGCGCATCCGCAATCAGAAGATCGGTTTCGTGTTCCAGGCCTTCAATCTGATCGGCGATCTCACCGTGTTCGAGAACGTCGAGCTACCGCTGACCTATCGCGACGGCGTCGGCAAGGCCGAGCGCCGCCAGCGGGTGCAAGCGGCGCTGGAGAGGGTGGGCATGGCACACCGGCTGCGGCATTACCCGGCGCAGCTCTCCGGTGGTCAGCAACAGCGTGTCGCGGTGGCGCGTGCCCTGGTCGGCGATCCCGCGATCCTGCTGGCCGACGAGCCCACCGGCAACCTCGACTCGAAGAACGGCGAGGCGGTGATGGAGTTGCTCGACGAGTTGCACAAGGGTGGTGCGACCATCTGCATGGTCACCCATGACCCGCGCTACGCCGACTTCGCCGAGCGCAAGATCTTCATGTTCGACGGGCGGGTGGTCGACGAGGAAACGCTGCACCGGCTGCGACATGAAGAGGATGCCCGCCTCGACGCCCAGCTCGCACGCGTCCGCGCGGTCGGTTGAGGGTCGCGCCGATGCGTGCCGAGCAGATCCGCATCACGCTGCGCCGCCTCTGGGCCACGCCCGGCATGACCCTGCCGGCCTTGCTGGCGGTGGTGCCGGCCGGGATCGCCTTGCTGCTGGCCGCAGCCCTGGTCCAGTGTGTGCTGCTCGCGCCCTTGCCGTACCCGGAGCCGGCCCAGCTGCACTACCTCAGCTGGCAGGCGCATCCGTCGGCGCAGCACGTACAGGCCCTCCAGGCGAACCAGGCGCGTCATCTGATCGAAGGCGCCGGTGCCGATCTCGAGCTCGGCAGCTATGCCGATGCCGGAACGCAGTACACGCTCGATGGCCAGTCCGGAGAGCTTGCCGAGCGCGTGCCGGGGATGCGGGCCGACGAGGGCTTGCTGCCCACCCTGGGCATTGCGCCGTCCCTCGGTCGTGCTTTCACCGCCGAGGAGGCGCGTGAGGCGCGCAAGGTGGTCCTGGTCTCCGAGGCGCTGTGGCAGCGGCGTTTCGCGAGAGAGCAACTGTCCGGGGCGCGACTGCGCATCGATGGCGAACTGCACGAGGTCGTCGGCGTGCTGCCGGCGGATTTCCGCTTCTACCCTGCGGTCGAGCTGATCACGCCCTCGCAGCCGGGCGGCATCGGCGCCGGCGGCAGCAATACGCATGTGCTCGTGCGCGTCGATCCGCAAGCCGGTCCGGCTGCCGCACAGGCGCGCCTGACGGCGCTCGCGCGTGGATTGCCGCGCCAAACCGCGGACGGCGCAGCCGGAAACCATCAGCCCGCCGTGCGCCTCGTTCCGCTCGCCGAGTACATCGTCGGCGACAGCGCCAGCCTGCTGCCGCCGCTGAGCCTGGCGGTGGCACTGTTGGTGGCGCTCGCGTGCGTCAATGTCGGCAACCTGCTGGTCGGGCGCGCCCATGCCCGGCGCGGCGAGGCGGCGGTGGAACTGGCGCTGGGTGCCCGGACCAGCCAGTTGCTCGCGCGCATCGCTCTCGAGGCCTTGGTGATCTGGATCGTGGGCCTTTTGATCGCGGCCTTGCTGACGGCCTGGCTGCTGCCGCTGCTGCCCGGCTGGGTGCCGTTCCAGGTGCCCCGGCTCGATGAGGTACGCCTGGATGGCAGCAGCCTCGCGCTGGCGATGGGTGTGGGACTGGTGACCGTGCTGGCCTGTGCGCTGCTGGGCATGGCCGGCGCCCGGGTCGGCAGTCTCGCTCCGGCCTTGCGCACGCAGACGGCCGGTCGCGGTGCCGGCATCGGCGTGCAGCCCTTCCTCGTGGCCGCGCAGGTGGCGCTTTCGACCGTATTGCTCGCAGGCTGTGCGTGGATGCTCGGCACCTACCTGCGGGTGGCCGCGATCGACCCCGGATTTCGCGTGGACGGCATCGCCACCGTGCAGCTGGCGCTCGCCGATGGCCGCTACCGCGACGAGCAGGCCGCGACGGCGCGCAGCGTGGCCCTGCTCGAGGCGCTCGAACGCGAGTTGTCCGCGCTGCCGGGCGTGCGGGCGCTGGCCACGAGCTCGAGCCTGCCGCTCGAGCGTGGTCTCAACAACTGGGTCGAGTTCCCGTCCGCCGCGCAGGGGGCGTCGGTCGAGGTGCGCGCGATCTCTTCCACCTATCCCGAGCTCCTGGGGCTGGGGCTGCTGGCGGGTACCCGCTTCGACGGCAGCGGCGCCGCATCGGCACCGCGCAGCGTGCTGGTCAATGCCGGATTCGCCACGACGCATCTGGGCGGCAATGCGGCGGCGATCGGCGCCAGCATTCGCCTCGACGGTCACGACTGGCGGGTTGCGGGTGTGGTCCCCGACATGCGCGAGGCCAGCCTGCGCGCGCCACCCCTGCCGACGGTCTTCGTGCCGCGGGCGCAGATGGACCCGGAGATCCAGGCGGCGGTCAATCGCTGGTTCACCACCGCGTTGCTGGTCGATGCCCCGGGCGTCGCCATCGACGCCGCGGTGCGTTCGGCGCTGGCGCGGATCGACCCCGGCGTGGCCCTGGTGCGGACCGCCACGCTGGCAGAGCAGCACACGACCGCGCTGGCCGTCGAGCGCTTCTTCGCCTGGTTGCTGGTGGCGCTCGCCGTGGCCGCGCTGGTGCTGACCGCCATCGGACTGTACGGCGTGCTGGCGCAGCTGATCGGGATGCGCCGGCATGAGCTCGCGGTGCGGCTCGCGCTCGGCGCCGACGCCCGCGGCAATGCCGCGCTGCTGGCTCGCCAGGGCCTGCGCTGGATC